>JAADDN010000157.1 GCA_013153895.1 Thermoproteota archaeon
AAAATATATTTTAAGTTTGTTATAGACAGGTACGAGGATATATATGAGGTTGAGGATATAGTGAACAACTTTAACATACCTAGAGAGAACGTTTTTCTAATGCCTCAGTGCAGATCTACTAGTGAGTTTTTGGAAAAGCTTAAGCTTGTTCAGAAACTTGCGTCAGAGTATGATTATGGTATTAGTCTGAGACTTCAATATATTCTAAGCATTAGGTGACCTTCACAATATTTTTCAACCATTCTCTATACCATTCAGGTAGTTTCTCGTACTTGTCTGTTAATGGATCTGGTTTTCCAGCCTCCATGAAGGCTCTTAGTCTCAACGTACATGAGAGACATTCACCACATGGTTTCTCTAGTCCTCTATAGCAGCTCCATGTGTATTCATATGGTACTCCTAGTCTTATACCTTCTCTAACTATATCTATCTTTGTCTTATCTGCAAATGGTGCCCATATCTTGATCTTAGCTCTCCCTTCTGTTACTGCTGCACTTCCTAGATTTATTGCTTCTTCAACAGCTTTGAGGAACTCTATTCTAGTGTCAGGATATCCTGTCTCTGGATCGTACCTGTGTACTGCTATTGCAATTATACCTTCACTATACTTCTTCTCTAATAGTAATGTTTCTAACCATGCTGCTGTAAGACTGAGGAATACTAGATTTCTCTGTGGAACATAGTCTAGACTTACCTTAGTAAGGTCAGATATTGTTACTCCTCCTTCAACTAATCGTGATGCATGAAAGACCCAGGATATGTATCTCATATCGACGATTCTATGTTCTATAACTTTAGCAAGTTCTGCAAGTTTTCTAGCACATTCAACTTCTCTAGAATGTCTCTGACCATATATGAATGTTATAGCGTAGAGATCTGCTTCAAGCTCCTTCTTAGCTTTCCATAGTAGTGTACTGGAGTCTAATCCTCCGCTAAGCATTACTATACAACATCTAGACATTGAGCTTGATACTTGTTAGAGACCTATTAAAAGTATTGTCTACAAACTTGTCATAGAGCTCTTAGATCTTTTAGACTAAAAGCCTTGTAGTATGTTACTACTCCATCATTACTTAGCAAGGCTAGGACAAGCTGTAGACCCATAGATTCACAGTACTTCAATATTGATGATAAGTCTAACGCCCTTATACCTAGTCCCTCAGTAACGATCTTTATAGCATATCTTGGCTGAGTCTTGCTTGGTCTCTTACCTTTCTCCCATACTAGTAGATCTATAGGTGAGTTATCTGGAGTTATCTTAACATTATACCCTCTCTTCCTTAGATCAACATAGACTATCAGTTTCAGGATATCGTTAACATCTTTCAGTACATCACTTATCGATATTTCTGAACCTTTATCAAGTATTTTGAATCTTGTTGTTAAGTATGCTAGCTCTATTGGACTAACCTTGAGTCTAGTATCGCTCACCTTATCTCCAATACCTTGATCATGTAGTGTCAATATGCTTTCTCTATCTCCCTCAACTATGTAGTATGTATCTCCTTTCTCAACTATTCTAAGCTCCTTCTTAGGTCTACTGCTCATGGTATTAACCTGAACCTATCTCTTGGATAGAGTACTACCTCTCTGATGTTCTCTTTGTTCAACATGACCATCAGGAGCCTATATAGTCCAAGTCCAAAGCCAGCGTGAGGTGGCATTCCCCAATCATAGACCTCTAGATGGTATCTGAAGGCTTCAGGATCTAGTCCTCTATCTCTGATTGCTTTCTCAAGCATCTCACGTGTATGTATTCTAGTGCTTCCTGAAGCTATTTCAAGCCCCTTGATGACTAGGTCAAAGGACTCGCTCTTCTTAGGATCATCTTCTTTAGGCATCGTGTAGAATGGTCTTATCTCTGTTGGCCAATCAATTATGTAGAATGGTTCACATATTTCTTCATAGAGCACCTCTAGTCCTGCATGTGGTATATCTTCACCATACTTGACCTCTATACCTCTCTTATTTAGGAGGTCTATAGCCTCATCATATGTTATCTTCTTGAACGGTCTCTTAAGCTTAGGTAACTCAACTTTAAGAAGTTTAAGCTCCTCCTCATGTAGTTTAGATACCGTCTCATATACGTTGCAGATGAGTTCATCAATTATGTTCATTATGTCATTATAGTCCATGAATGCTGCTTCAGCATCAACAGAGATGAACTCATTCAAGTGATAGTTAGTGTTATGTTTCTCTGCTCTAAATGCTGGACCAATCTCGAATACTCTCTCTAATGATGCTGTAAGCTGCTCCTTGTATAACTGTGGACTCTGTGCTAGGTAAGCCTTCTTCTCAAAGTACTGTACTTCAAATAAGTCTGCTCCTCCTTCAGTACAGGTTGCTATTATCTTAGGAGTGAACACTTCTATGAACCTATGTTTATAAAATGTTTCTCTCATAGCTCTCACGACCGTGCTAGATATCTTGAATATTGCTAGATTCTCTGGTCGTTTCAGATCTGCTGCTCTATATCTCAATCTTGTACCTAACTCTGACTCTACGTTCCCCCATATATCTAGTGGCATCATCTTGACCTCATTCAAGAGATGTATCTCTTTTGCAAGTACTTCTACACCTGCTTTAGCTATCTTACTCGCTTTTACAACTCCACGCACAGCTATGACATCCTCCTTCTTCAACTTCTTTACAAGTTCTAGAGCATCATCACTCGCGAAACCCTTCTTAACCGTGATCTGTACAAATCCCTCTCTGTCACGTAGAACTATGAACTTTATCTTACCTATATCACGTATCTCCCATACCCATCCACAGAGAGTTACCTCTTGACCATCTAGCTCAGGCTTAATATCACATGTCCAGTGCGTCTTTCTGGGAAATTTCACGAGAATGAAGACAGAGAAGGGGTTTATAAGACATGACTCCTCTCACACCTCGTTCAATAGCGTGCAACTTCTACTCTTACGTTAGTTCCAGTAATCATGCTAAGTATCTTAGCAAACTCATTAGGCTTAAGAGGAAGTTTCCTAGCCTCCCACTTCGGAATCTTCACGACAGCCTCGCTCGTACCATCAGGAAGCCAGGATATTGCTACCGTGAGGATCCTGGCAGGATGAGCTAACTGTGAAGCTAGCTCACTAATGTTGCTAGACTTCTCCACAAGTCTGACACGTTTACCAAGCTGCTGTTCTAGTGCTAGCTCCATATCTCTTATTGTTGATCTAGGTATCGACTTTATACCTCTAAGAACAACGACTATAGTATCACCAGCATCATAAGCTTTAACATACTCAACATTCTTCAACTGTTCTTCAAAACGCTGCTTTATGTTCAGGAGAGCATTTATAACATCAACATCCGTCATATCATACTGCTGGCTATCTAGCAGCTGCTGACATCTTGCACAGAACACTCTCGTCTTCACACAGAACGTGCAAAACGGTATTTTCATGTCATCACCTCAAGACTCAAAACATGTTGAGCCAATCTCTTTATAAATGTTACTATACTTTCGAAAACTCCTTAAAAAGTAGTAACGTGAAGAAGAACGTAAGTGGAGAACCTCTGTAACTATCTATGGAGACTATCAGGAGCATTATATAGGACCTGTGAGACCTGTATGACGGGTAGATATATCACTAGTGAGGAGTTTTGGAACAATTTTGCTGAAGAATTCATAAGAAGAGTTATGAGAGATAGAGATATATGGAAGTTCACCGAGTGGCAGCTATCTAGAATATTTGTGAAGAAGGGTGACACAGTTCTAGATCTAGGATGTGGATTCGGTAGATTAACAATACCTCTAGCAGAGAGAGGATGTATAGTATATGCAGTTGATCAATGTAAGAAGCTTCTGAGATATCTAGAGCAGGAGGTCGAGAATAGGAAACTGAATGATAGGGTAATCATAATCGAGGGAAGATGGGAGAAGCTTGAACCTGGAAAAGACATACCTAGAAAGGTCAAGACGACAATAGCATCTCATAGCATAGAAGTTGAAGATCTTGTACAAGCTCTCAGACTAATCATAGATGTTACTGAGAGGAATGCTCACATATTTGATGATTATATGAGAACAATGACGATAGAGTATGAAGATATTGTGAGAACAATATTTAGAGATGTTGTAGGTCTCTATCCATCAACTATAGCAGTAATATACTTCACGTTAGTACATCTAGGAGTGTACCCGAACGTTGAGACGTATATTAGAAGATATAGAGTGAAGGTCAAGAGCATAGATGAAGTAATTGAAAGAAGGTTAGGAAAGTTTCTACCAGCTCATATAGAAGAGGTTAGAAAGATAATTATAGAGAGATTAGAGAAGTGCATTATTGAGAAAGATCAGGATGGTATAGTTCTACTATTAAACAGACCCATAGGTCACGTATGGTGGTTCAGTAAGCAAGTATGAGACTAATCGTAGTTCACGTAGATGAGGAGGAGACACGTAGGGGGATCATAGTTAGAATATTTACAATACCTTACAAAAGTGTTCATGAGATGACTTATCTTGATATGCTTACTTTAGGAAACTTAAAATTATTGAAAAGTTATGATTTCTGGATAAATGCCGATGAGCTTCCAGATAGGATTTCAGGTATAGATATTCTCAGATCTGAAGATCTTCTGTACAAGATAGTTGAAGTATGTTCAGCTGGAGGTAGAATAATGAGCATGAGGATAGTTGGAGAATATGATAAGGCTAAGCTTGAGGAGTTTGCATCAAGACCTGTTGGAATTAGAGTAATAGGTGATAGAGCTAGTATAGCTTTCTCAGATACTCTCTACGTTTCAGTTCCCTGTAAGGATTTTGATATTGATATAAAATTATTTAAGGGTCAGGTTGAGAAGGTTTTAATAGGATCTTCAGTGAAAAATTATTTTAGGTCTCTAGAAATTCTTAAAGAGGTAAGTGAGAAAGGTGAGCTTACTAGAAGGAAAGTTGTTCTTCTAGCAGATTTTGTACGTGAGCTTCCTATCTCTGTATAACATATTTCTCAACTATCTTCTTTATAATCATGCTCGTGCTATAGGTACTCTTATCTAGACCTTCTCTCATTCTCATCACGGTTACATCACCTAGACCTCTCTTCTCAAGCTCTTTCTTTAACCAGTTCTCATCTATAGGCTGATCAGGTCCTAGAAGAATTATGTTAGGTCTCTCTTCTTCGACTACTCTGAGCATATCATCTTCGTACCCTAGTCTAGCCTTATGTACATAGTAGAGACTACTTACGACTTCTAGTCTACTCTTCTCGTCAACTATTGGTTCTCTCTTCTTTATCTTCATCACTGTTGAGTCTCGTGAAACAATTGTGATCACTCTACCAAGCTTCCAAGCTTGTTTAAGATAGTATATATGACCTGGATGAACTATCTCGAATGTTCCTGCGGTCAAGACCTTTGTTCTTGCTCTCTGAACTAGGTCGCTAGGTCTCTTCCACTCGAATGATAGTATGTTTAAGAATCTTAATGCGTCTAATAGTCCTTCTGCGTACGTTATTGTTGATAGAGCTGTAAAGTAGTCTTTCTTCGAGAGATAGTATTTTGCATCTTTAACATATGCTTCTGCTATGTTTATTATCTCTCTAACTCGAGGATCCGTGTCTAAGCTTAATTTCAATTTCTCTAGAACTTGTTCAACATTCATTATGTATAGACATATCCTTGACTCTAGATCTAGCTCTTCTATGTTAATCACGATCTTTCAGTAATGATGTATACTTAAGCTTTAATTCCTTCTCTCTCCTTGATTAACGTAGTCTCTGTTCGATCTTCTAGATGATGCCGTTAAAGTTTTAATAATGTTTAACGTACTATTTTAACGGGGAGAATGAGCATAAGAAACTACATATATGGGGAGGGTAATCTTCCTGATAATGTGAGAGAGAAAGCTAGGACTCATCTACCACTGTTAGAATGTCCTGATAAGGTTAAGGAGGGTGAGATCTTGAGGCTCAGGATAAGGGTTGAAGGTCATCCTAACAGGATTGATCATTACATATCTAGTATTGATGTATATTTTAGCGAGGATGATAGACCTTTCAATCCTGTGAAGATTGCTCATATAGAGCTCATGCCTGAGTATGCTGAACCAATAATAGAGCTAGGCTTGAGACTACGTAAGAGTGGGACTATACATGTAGTTGCTTACTGCACTACTCACGGACTCTGGGAGAGTGCAAGAAGGATAGTTGTAGAGAAGTAGGTTAAAATACTATTAATATAGCATAAGCAGGGACTAGATGTGAGAGAGCCTCTGCCAAGTGTCGAGAAATTGAAGGAGATCGTTAAGCCTCGGGTCAACCCACTAATATGGTGTAGTGATAGAAAGGTTCTGAAGGTTCTTGATCAGAGAAAGCTACCATTCGAGGAAGATTATTATGAAGCAGCTACAGTAGACGACATTTACAAATGTATAAGAGAGATGTATGTACGTGGTGCACCAGCAATAGGAATATGTGCATCATATGGTATGGCAATAGCTGCATATGAAGCATGTAGGAGAGGTCTCACGATAGAGCAAGCATTAGAACATTTAAGGAAGTGTGGCTCCTATATAGCTTCTGCTAGACCGACCGCGGTAAACTTGGAGTGGGCTGTGAAACATATGCTTAATGTTGCCGAGAAATTATACTCTGATGGACAGGCTAGAACTAGTCGAGAGCTTGCTGAGCTTCTCGAGAAGGAGGCTATCAGGATACAGGAGGAGGAATTTGAGATAGAGTTAAAGATTGGTATAAACGGTCTAGAAAAATTGAAGGAATGTAACGCAGTCATGACACAGTGCAACGCTGGTGGACTTGCAGGAGCGGGAATAGGTACTGCTCTAGCACCAATGAAGGTTGCTAAATGCCTTGGAATAGATATTAAAGTATACGTACCTGAGACAAGACCATGGTTACAGGGAGCTAGATTAACAGTATATGAGCTACATGTAGAAGGAATACCATACGTCCTGATAGCGGATACAGCAGTAGGATACGTCATGTATAGAGGAATGGTAGAGGCAGTAATAGTTGGAGCAGATAGAATACTCAAAGATGGACACGTCATAAATAAGATAGGAACATTTAAACAAGCAGTAATAGCACATGAGCTAGGAATACCATTCTACGTAGCAGCACCAAAATCAACATTTGACC
>JAADDN010000153.1 GCA_013153895.1 Thermoproteota archaeon
ATATTCTTGATAATCTCCCCGTCATCATGAAGATTCTAGAAATATTCATAGATAGAACAAACAGGAAATTAAGTTACTATGTTAGTCTTTTAGAGAAGTTTGAGACTATTAGCATGATAGTGAGTCAGATAATGGAGAAAGATGATAATGATAAGCAGAGCAGAATGAGAGGAAGAATAGGAAGCGTCATAAGATGATAATTATGAACCAAGATTTTTTGACGAGGATAAGAGAAGTTGAGCAACATATAAGAGAATTGGAAGAGTTTTATAATACTATTAAGGCTAAGGAGGGAGAGATTAATAATCTTCTTCTAGAAGTAATATCATTTCTTAAATCTATTATTGAGAAAATCTATAGACTCTGCGAACAGTATGATAAGTTTAAATTTGAGGTAAATAGAAGGATCATGCTTTATGCTCCAACAACTTTTAAAGGTCTCATATTAGAGGAAGAGTATCAATCTCTTTCTGATTATGTTAGATGGGTAGAGAACTATAAAAAGCTTGTCGAACTGGAGGTACAGGCTATCTTGATTAATAGGAGCAGAAAGGATTCTTACAGTATTGAGATAGATTGTAAGACGTGTTATGGTGCTCGTGACTATATTATAATACCGATAGATGAGAAGTTGCCTATAGCTGCTAAATTAATAATATTTGAGAATTTTGAACATATTTTAGACATTATTAAGCTAGTTATTGAAGCATTCAAGAACGAGCTATCTATGCTCAATGATATCTTTAATAAGATTGAGAATGTTTGCATCTGTATTAGACATGAGGCTGAACGCTTCAGGACTGCTAACTCTAATAGGAGTATTCATAACAGAGTTACAGCTGCTAGCCGTGACTGATGGTAAAGTTTAAAAGTTCTATAAAGAAGTTTACATAATGAATAACAATTCTAACCTATCAATCTCAGTAGAGGAACTTCTCAAAACAGTAGAAGAGAAGTTGAATAATGTAAAGAAAGTTGATGAAGTGCTGGAAAAAGAGCTTAGGAAGTTAGAGCCTACTATTGATAAAATATTTGACAGAGTTAACAATATTTTGGGCGAGCTGTATAGGATATTTATTAAGTATTTAGGTTATCATTATTATTTTAAGTTTAATAAGGGAATTAATGTTATCGTTAAGTTACCGTTTTTTGATTATCATAATGATATGAAACTATTCTTACATGGTTTGCAGTTTTATGAGAAATATTGGCTGGAGAGGAGGCTCGTTGAGGCTGAGCTGGAGAGTCTAGATGTGGGTCAATATGTGAATTACTATACGTTCTATGTTTCTTGCTATATAAATGGTACATGGAAGACGTGTACTTACCATTTTGCGAAGAATACGAACTTAATCTACTATAAGATCTATGTTCTAGATAACCTACCAATAATACTACGATTACTGCCTATTCTAATCGATAAGTTTATTGATGAAGTCAATCAAGAGATTAATACTGTTAAGATGATTAGGACGAGGACGGAATTACTGTTGAGTCTTGTTGAGAAGCTGGATCTTCAGCTTAGTTATATGATGAGGAAGGGGAAGGATAGGATAAGCAGTGTAGTAAGGTGAGAAGATGGTAAGTGCTAGAGTTTTTAAGAGAGATATCTTGAACCTACGTTACAAGGATTATAATACTTATACTCGTATATTAGAGTTTCTAGTAAATATTCATAACATGTTCATTAAATTAGGCTACACATTTAGAATTGACCTATCAGATGCGGGCTACATTAATTTTAGTAATATTCCTAGAAAATCTAGGATAGTTGCAGCTGTTAGAGAAGACGGTAATACTTGCTTACAAGTAGTTAAGGAGTATAGGCTTGATCCGAAGTCTGAGATAGAGGTTGACTCGTTTCTTGACATGTTTCTAAAGGTGAAGTATATTGTTACGAGGGAGATAGGATACCAGTTGCGTCAGCTGGAGATTGGTGAATTGTTAGATTCTCCTATACATGATGGATTTAGGAAGTATGTACTACCTAATAAAATAGTTGAGAGCTGTCTCATAGGTGGAATTGGAACAGCTGGCACTGTTAGGGGCATTCTCAAATTATTGAACCATGAGCTGAAGGGCTATACAGTCTATATTGACCGTATTATAATTGCGTGGAAGAGGGAGGATACTATCATTAAGATGGGTAATATCAGACTTTTTCTACCGTTCATTGAGACTTTTGAAGATCTAGAATATCTATATCGTATACCAATGATGTTTAGAGTACTTGCATCTGTTATAGAACCCATGTATTCTACCTATGCTGCAGTTCTTAGAAGAGGAGCAGAAATTGTTGCTAGAGCTCTTCCCTAGAGTAACAGTTAAAAATTGTTTAATGAAAATCAGCATATGCTTAAAGAAGAGGTTAAAACTATAAAAAGTATTGAAGAGTTGAAAGAACGGTTAGACGAGATTAATCGCATTATAAGTGAGTACCTGCTGCCTAATACTGCCCTATTTACTCATCCCATATATGTTGAGGTAATAACGCTAGAAGGTAAGAGAGAGCCTAGGCTTGTGAGGCTAATCGAAATTAATGATCATGTGATCACGATAATTTTTGTTGACGGTTCAACAATTGTTCTAAACATTGATAAGGCTGATAGAAACGAGGAGCTTAGGAGGTTTATTCTAAATAATTTACAGATGCTGGACTACTTGCTACACTGCTTTTCTTTAAATGTGTTGGCTAGAGGAAAAATGTTGCCTGGTGGGAGATATGTCTCAGCTTAAGGAGCTTTTTAAAGAGCTTGAGGAGCTTGCTGACCAGTATAAGAATATTGTTCTGCTACGTGAGTCGCTTAGTAATGAAGATGCTGCAGTACTGTTTAGAGAACTGCTGGAGAAGGTTAGGGCTAGGCTGCCAGAGTTTGATGACTTGTTTTCCATCATTGTGAAAATATTTGAGAAACTGGATAAACTATATACTAGCTATGTAACTATTAGAATGACTAGGATACTTGTTGATCCATTAATTAAGAAGTTTATACTGCTTGACGAGCATGGTAATTATGCTACTGAGGAAACCATGCAGACATATAGGTTCTACCTGTTTCTATCACCTTCAATAGATGCAGTATATGGAAATATTGCTAGCTTTAAAGCACGTAGAGAGCTTGCTGGACTAATAAACCTACTATACCTGCTGCCTAGACTAGAGGAATTAACTAGAGTTCGCGATCCAATGATATGGTTAACGTTTCCAGAGCTGGAGAAGCTTAGGGAAGCTTTTAACCATATAGGTCAAAGATATGAGAAGCCTAGGAGCAGTAGGGTCAGTGCAGCAGTGAAATAATGCATAGTGTAATTAGAGATTATCTGAGGCTGGAGCTTCTACCCCCCAATGTTAGGAAATATGTTAGAACCAGGATAGAACAGTTCTTACCCTATATTGAGGAGGCTTTCATAGATAATTATGTAGTAGTAGGCACAGATATTACACTAGGTTTTGGTTCATATACATATATTCTTCTGCCTGTTCCTATTGAGATTGTTGATAAGTTTATAGACTTCCTCTTAGAGAAGTCGACTGTTACTTTACGTGACCTAGCTAGATTATATTTACACTATGTTGAGAAGGATAGAACTATTCTACCTATCTTAGATATTTTTAATAATATTCCGCTACTACCATCATATTTTAGACTTGTCGATATGTATAACATGTTGGAGAGGTCACTGCTCAATCAATCTTATAATCTTATTCATGAGCTGCAGCAGAAGTATGATATAGATATTTATTATAGCGGTGAAACAGTATTAAATGATCTTAGAGAGCTAGTACTATCATATCCCCTTATGTTAGAGGTTGAGAATGTTGGGTATATACCTTTAACAGGTTATAGACCTAAGAAGATTAAGTATAGGATTGTTAGTAGAATAAGCTTTGAGGATTATATTAACTTATTGAGAAATAAGACTGAGATCGTTAATGACTATGTTAGAGCTATGGAGGATAGCATCGTTAAACCTCATCTAGAGGTTCTTCATGATGGTGCTAAGATAGGTAGAATAATTAAGGAGCAGGGAAATAATAATGTAAAGGTCACGGTTAAGGTGCATGGTCTACATGATTTTGAGCTATATGTTGAGAATATGGGGAGGAATGCGACATTGATTGTTGATTATGAGAGGAAGATTGTTCATTTAGAGTTTCCTACTCTTACCTGTTTCAACCATACCTTAATCTATGTGCCAAGAAGATTTAAAGAACATGACAGAGAGTTGAAGCTTTATGCTTGGCTGAGTGGGCTAGGTCTTGAGTCTGTGGCTGAGGCTCTTCTAGAAGCTTTTAATGATCTTAATATGAGGTCTAGTATAGGGTTATTAGTTGATTATGACCCTATCACATATCTGGAAGATGATGTAATTACAGTTGTCAAACTTAGAGCTGATAGACCCCTCAGAGAGCTGGTAGGAAGCATCGTCAGCAGCTGTGACTGGCTTAACAGTATTAAGACTAGGCTACTAGAGGAGGTAAGAAGCAGACATGGACATACCTATATTGAGTATAGAGTAGAGAAAGGTGGAGTACTAGAGAAACTAGTAGAGAAACCTCTAGAATCAGGAGTAGAGAAACTATTTAAACCAGATAAGAAAGATTAGAGATATGCCGTTCGGCCCACCTTGGAGAAATAGGAAAGAACATCAATATCCTGGAAATGGCCCTTGGAGTCATCTGCCGCCTTGGCAGCGTCCTGGATGGGCTGGGAGGGGTAGAGGCAGGTGTTGCTGGTGGCTGCTTAGTCAGCAGTCTCAGGAGGGTAAGGGGTAGCTTGGTTTTCTAGTTTTTCTAGTAATCTAAATTAGGTTTCTCCATGTTTTTTTCTCTATGTCTTCATCTTTTGCTGGTTCTCTCGTTGATAAGTATCTTAGGGAGGCTCTACGTGTTGTTGAGTGGGGTGGTGAGGATCTTTCTCGTGTCATGGAGCTGTTGAGGAGTAATCCTGAGCTGGCGGCTAGTCTGGTAGAGTATTATTTGCAGACTGGTGAGCAGATTCCACTGATAGGTGCTTCCGTGCCTATAGCAGTGATAGATTTTCTAGGTAATCAACATGTTGCTTATCTAGATATTATACCTAGGAATCTACTGACACTATATTCTAAGGCGGGCACTATCCCAGGAATAGTCTTCTACCCGTTGAAGACTATTGAACATACGTTAGAGATTGGTGAATTGAGGATGCCTAAGAACTATATCTATCTTAAGAGGCATAGTAAGGAGCTGAATAATCCTCTTCTTAGGAAGGTAAGAGTAGAGTATCTACCTTTTACAGAGCCAGCGCTGGGGGAAGAGCTAGCTAGAAGGCTGCGTCAGCTGCTGCCACTGTATTTTCTAGCCTATGTAATACCTGAGGATTATTTGCCCGAGCTCTCTAATATGGGTGAGAGAAGTCTAGAAATGTTAGAACATATCTTAGAGAAATTGCCTATAGGAAAGATAGGGGTGCTAAATCTAGAGGAGGGCTATATAGCTAGTCACCATAATGCTAAGCTGCCTAAGAATGCCGCCAGCCTCAGACTCCTCGCACTGCCAGTAGGCGAGAGAGAGTATTACTATATTCCGACTATGATAGATCTAGAAGACATTATCATCCTACCAGAACACCTCCTAGACAAGCTCCTACTAGACATCTATCTTACACCTAGAAGATTGAGACAGGTATTAGAACAGTACTATACCTACATGAGAAAGCCGAAGCTGAGAGAGCTGGGGAAGATACTTGAAGAATTATTAGAAAGATATGAGGAACCTCTAATACTATCTAAAATAGATACACTACTCTTCCTACCAGAGAACGAGGAGATCATTAGAATATTGAGAGAGAATCCAGAAAGATTAACAACAGATTCTATTACTAGAACAGAAATTATGAGAACACTATCAAGTATAACCAATAAACAGGTTCTGAAAGCATTAACACTAGCAAAAATCTACAAGCCAAAGATAGAGGAGATAGAGAAGCCTAATATTATGACGGGTGAGAAAGTAAGGGGATACCTAATACTTAATGGTATTACAAGTTTCGGAGAAATATATTAATCATGACTTCACGACTGCACTAATCCTACTCTTCTTCCTATATATACAAGCGTCCTTATTATCTAGTTCATTGACCGCTCTAATAAGGTCATTATAGTTATTTACTATTTTTCTCATTAATCTAAGAACGATTTTAACATTAATCTTCTCTTCTCTCCTCATCATTCCAATACATATATCCAATGCTTTAGGAAATATTAACAATGTATTCAGTAAACCTATAAGAAGAAGGACAGGGTCTGAAAAGTCCTGTTGAAGTGCTAATGATGATAATGTTATTACTATACCCTCTCTAGTAGATATTTCATAGTTCTCACCTCTCTTAACTACTTTCAGTAGTCTCAGATGTTTAAGCTGTTCAACAGCTAGCTCAGCTTGTAGAATATGGCATATATAGCATAATGTGCGTACAGCTCTTCTACGCGTCGTATATGCCCATGAGTCGATATTCATTAGATCAGAGAAGAGCTGCAGTATCCTCTGAACATCAATATCATATAATTTTAATCTATCTATAAGATTGTTGAGAAGTATTTCACCTTCTTCTCTAGTAATAGTCCTCTTCCTAAGAAGTATAATTCTTATTCTTATTAGGACGAAGAAGAATTTTCTCCTTATCTTGATAAAGATTTTTCTCAGAAGCACATTTCTTAAATTTCTTTAAAGAATTTTTAAGCTTTAACTGCAGAAGCTATCCTATCCTTAGCATGTCTCTCTGGGATAGGTCTATTAAA
>JAADDN010000161.1 GCA_013153895.1 Thermoproteota archaeon
TTGGCATATTTATACTGTTCTACATAGTGCTCCTAATCGCAATATTCATAATAGGAAGATTCATACTACACATATAGAATAGAAAGTTTGTCTCAACTTTTAAAATCCCTACTTTTACATGGTTACTAGTCCAGGTACGTTACTATTCCACGTTATACCTGGCATACTGCTACTCTTTGCTATCATCTGCCTAGTATTAGGAATCAGAGAAAGAAAATGATACAACATGAGTATAACCTTTATTGGTCCTGGAATATATGAGGCAGTTTCTATATTAAATTTAATAATCTAGGTACATAGCTTGAGCGCACATATACCTGAAACTTATAACTATATTACTTATGCTTGACTGTTTTAATACTTGACGTAATGTTTTCAATATTTTCAAGTATAAAATACATGTATTTTATTAGTTTTGGAGGATTTCTGAAACTCTTTACAAATCTGAGCTCTCTAGGGCTGGTCTGTAAAATTAAGCTGATTTGAATAGTTATGAGTCTTGAACTTAAACTAATATTTCCTTCAAATATTATATAGATAAGAAAAATTTAGCGAATTTCCCAATACAGAATAACATTACATTAATATTCATCATTTCGTTAATTATGTCAGAAGAATAATACTCCGAGAAGGCGTATAATTGCTATTTTTATGATCTATCTTTTTGATATTTTCATGCGTCTTGAAGATAACAGTTCTGATCTATAGCACTGAGAGAGTATTCTGATATCGCTTAGTTACCTGTATGCTAGCTTTTTTGTTATTTCTTCTGCTTTTATGTATGCTGCTAATAGTATTGCGCCTGGTATTAGGTAGCTGAATATGAGTGTTATTATGCTCCATGTTAGTATTCTTGATCTAGCTTTTTCTAGTAGTTCAGGATCTTGACTTTCAACTGCTTCGTCGAAGCTTCTCCCTATGCGGGGTAGAAATACTACAGCTAGTATTGTCGGTATTATTGAAATTGGTGTAAAGAGTATGAATGGTAGGAGAATTATGTTGATACCGTACCACATTATTGATATACTGCTCAGTTCTATACATATTGTGAGTAGTGAGAATACTAATAATGCAATGAGTATTATCCATGCTGCTTTTAGGAGTCCTCTAACCGTGTTGTGTTCTGGTAACATTGTTCGTAATATTAGGTGTTACTGAGTTAAGAAGGGTTACCGGGATCTTTCTTACTGGTGGACCGGCCGGGATTTGAACCCGGGACCACCCGCTCGCAAGGCGGGCATCCTTCCAGGCTAGACTACCGGCCCTGTTACCGTTACTCTGTTCTGCGTTGTGGTTTATAAGTCTTTCTCTTCATAGTTTTGACCTCTAAGTTTAAGTTTATTTGATGTCTAGTCGCTATAATAGATATGCCTCAGATAGAGGTTAAGATAAGGAAGATTGAGAAGGATCCTAGGAACACTCTAGTCATAGCCTGTCCTGAGCCTAGTCTTGCTTCTGTAGTTACTGTAGAGTACATAATAGATAAGTTGAAGATGGAGGAGATCGGTGCTATAAAGATCACTGGTGTTCCTCCAATAATTACAGCTGTTGATGGTGCTGCAAAATTGCCATATAGACTCTTCTACAGGAAAGATCTTGGACTGATAACGATAAGACAGCACGTTCCTATTCCAATGGAGCTATATGGTCAGTTTATAGAGAAGATCCTTGACTGGGCTGAGGAGAATAACATACGTAGAGTCATAGCTATAACATCGATACCTGCAATATCTGAGACAGAGACAGATAATGTATATTTTGTAACGGAGGAGTACTATGTTGAGGAGTTCAAGTCTCTAGGTTTTCAACCTATCAAGGATGCAATAATAGCAGGAGCAGAAGCAATGTTCCTAGACTCAGTATTATCTAGAAGCATTGTAGGAGCCTTAATAATGGCGGAATCTAAAGTACTTACAGCAATTAAGAAGCTCGTCGAGTCAGGAAAAGTATCATCTCACAGAGATGTAATGTACATACTTGGACAGACAGTAGGACAGCTAGGACCTGACGTGACTGCAGCAATAAAACTGATAAGAGCAATATCGAAGCTAGTGAACTTTGAGATTCCACTAGACAATCTTGAAGAACATGCTAGAAGATACTCATCACTAGTTGAGAAGAATCTTGAACTCTGGTTAAGACCTCAGAAGGAGGGAGCATCACCATTAGTATACTAGAGCGGGCATAGAGGATCTTTTCTCTCAAAAATACCGTACTTGATGTATGATCTAGCAAAACATCCTCCTCTACATAGGTCAACGAACATACAATGAATACATTCCTCAGGTATTGTTCTACTCCTTCTATATAGTTCACTATTCTTATAATAATGTAATAGTTCTTCAAAACTCTTATCGATACTCCAACTACAGACCTCAACATTAAGTATATCACATATGAGTAATCTTCCTCCTGGAGATATATCAATAACGTCCCAACCTCTACATGAGCCAGATATGAGGTTTGGAGAGCTAGTATAAGCTCTTAAGCAGGGTAGGCACCATACTCTAACTTTAATACCATATTCCCTACATTTATCATCAAGTAATGCTAATGCAGTCTTTAGATGAGGAATATCTACGTAAATATTGTTCTCTAGTGCACGACCACTAGGCATTACAGGTATCACACATATAGCATCTGGCTCATATTTTATCACTGTCTCAACATAGCTTCCAGTCTTATCATAGTTAAGTTTAGAGATTGCCATACATGTTCCAAAAGGTATACCATTATTCTTAAGTATGTTAAGAAATTTCTCAAGACTGTTCCAAGTATTATTTCTTATCTTATTATGTGTCTGAGGATCACCATCAACACTTACGTAAAAATATGTATCATATTTTTGAAGTATTTTTATACGATCTTCATTCACTATGACACCGCTCGTGAATACTGTGATGTCTATGTCGTAATCTTTCAATTTTCTCACTATATCTTCAAGTTCTTCTAGAAGGAATGGTTCTCCTCCTGTGATACATACGTGATCTATGCCTGCCTTACCTATCTGTTCTGCTAAGGTGATCTTCTCTATTTTTGAGAGCTCTTTATCGTTTCTATACATATATGCATAACAGTGGGGGCATGTCAAGATGCATCTTGCAGTGACTAGCCAGACTAGTGAGGTCACAGCTCGTATATGATTTCTAGAGATCATTTTAAGGTTGTCAGCCCACCTCCTTCCCATCATCCCGCTCGGTCATCAGTGGGGAACTCATCATGTTAGGAATAGCTTGACTACTAGTAGGACTCCGAACACTGCTAATATAATAGATAGTGCTTGAAGTATATATCCATACCTTCTTCCAAGAACTTTCAATCCCTTGCTTGACAGGTATGCCATGAGAGTGAGCCACACGTAGTCTAGCCACACATGTGCTCCCATGACCACTATGAAAGCCTCTATCAAGCCTAGACTTAGAGCCTTCACAAGTATTATACCTCCAACAGTGATCCACCATATCAGGAACCATGGGTTAAGACCTGTCAATAGTAGACCAACTATGATAGGCTTAGCAAGATACTTACCAACACGCTCACCAACTATGTCCTCAACTCTCACATTATTATGACCTTCTTTCACAATTTTTACGCCAGATAGATATCCTAGATAAGAGAAGTATATTATGAAGAAGCATGCTATTAATGCAAGAACAAGCCTCACAGTAAATATCTCAAATATCGACCTAATACTATTGAAAAGTAGTAATAGTGAGAACACGTATGGTGCCTCAAACATCATGTGTCCAACAGCAACTTTAAAACCACCTTTAGCACCATGCCAGGAACCTACTATAAGTGCAGCAAACGTTAATGGACCTGGAGCACATGCTCCAGATACTGAGAGAACTATTATTGTTATCACGAGATTTACCAGTAACACATATCGTAGGGAAGATGCATACCACAATTTTTAAGCAATACTATGAGAGGTAGATTAAGAGAACCAGGAGTATACTTGCTCATAATTAACGTAGAAAGCGACTGTGAGATACATACTAGAGGTAGAAAAATATTTAACATACGTAGAGGAATGTACATATATGTTGGATCAGCATTAAGAGGATTAGAATCTAGAATAAGAAGATACTTAGAGAAGAAGTTCATGATTAGACAACACTGGCATATAGATTACTTATTATCAAGATGTAGATCAAAGATCATTCATATACTATGTTCTTCATTAACTAATTATGATCTCAATGTTAGAGCTGAAATCTTATTATCGTTCACGTTATCATCAGTAAGATATTTAAGACCTGTTCATGGTTTTGGAGCTACAGATATAAGACATTTAAGATCAAATCTGTACTATATAGATTGTGAAAAATCTTTAGAAGAGATTATAGATGATCTTAAAGAGATCCTAAACACACTGTTCAGAAACGTGATAGAACTAGAACAATAAAATTAAAAGTCTTAGAATTAGTAGAGTACGGTGGTCTCAAAAGGCGTAATCATAGCAATAATAATAGCTGTAGCTGGAGCTGCAACAGCTGCTGGAGTAGGAATATACTTCATGACTCATCATCACTATAGATATCCTCAACATGTGATAACTGTTGGAAAGACTTCTCAGACTCAGAGACCATCTCAAGCAGCACCTCAGAAACATGGTACACATGCACCTCCTCAACATGCTGTACCTCAGAGAAGGTTGCTTGGGTATGGTGAGGTTCTAAATATGTTTAACATAGTTCACAGAAATGCTACGCAGGACGAGGTCAAGCTATTTAATGAGACCTTGAAGCTTGTTGAGGAGACTAAGAATCTGAAGAAGCTGACCATAGAGATACCGGTCGTAAGACTCATATTGTCAGGATATGGAACATCTATGAAGTATACTATAAGGAACATGATTATCAGTATTAACAAAGAGAGAAACATGACTTACATAGAGATGAGCGTATCAATGTACTCAACAACAGAGAAGATAATGTCCTGTACAGAGCTACTTCACAATAATACTTACAGGACCTGTACTGAGACAATAATGATTGTTGGAGGTAGAAAGATGATAAGAAAGACATGTAATAATACTCAATCAATGATGTATGAGCTTCATCGTAGGATACGAATAACAGAGCTTGTAAGTAAGATATTGAGGAGTCTCAGAAACTCAAGATATTACTACGCCACCTTTAACTCGACAAGCTACATATGTAAGTGTGGAATAGTTTCCAGCTTAAGTAGCTTAAATGGAGTAAGCATCTTACCTACATATACATCTCTAAAGAACTTGACAATATGCCTATGTCTACATCCTGGAGCAACATATCCTGAAATAATGATAATGAGAACATATAGTGGAGGTGTAAGTATAGTATTGTTCATGTATGTTTCAAAGATTGAACCATACTTCAACTATACTGCATGTGAAGCAGTTATGAGATAGTTCTCACTAACGTTAAAAATTAGACCTCTCTAAGCATATTATCTAGATCCTCAATTATATCGTTCACATCTTCGAGACCTATACTAAGCCTGAAGAGCTTGTTATCTATTCCAACGATCTTTCTCTCATTCTCCTCAAGATATCTATGTGTTGTTGTTAGAGGATGCGTCACGATTGTTTCAGGTCCTCCAAAGCTTACGCCTGGTATTATTATTTTCAATTTCTTAAACATTCTTGAGAGGTCAGGTTCTTCCTTAAGTCTGAACGATACTATACCACTAGCATTATTTAGAATTTTCACACTTATCTTGAAGTCTGGGTGAGTTGAAAGTCCTGGATAAATTACTTCGCTTATTTTAGGATGATCATTTAGAAACTCAGCAATAGCTCTAGCATTCTCCTCATGTTTCTGCATCCTCAGGTGGAGAGTTTTCAATCCTCTATCTATCAGGTAAGCTGTGAATGGAGACATAATACATCCATGAAGTCTTCTTGAGTGCCATAGCTGACTTTCAATCTCTCTAACTTTCTCAGATAGAGACGTTAGTCCTCCAATGACGTCATTATGACCTGACAAGTACTTAGATGCGCTATAAACCACAATATCAGCACCATGCTCTATAGGTCTGATACCGATCTGTGTAGGTATGGTATTATCAACTATTATTAATGATCTCTCAACATTTTTATCTCTCAAAGTTCTAGAGATCTCTTCAATATCATATACTCTAAGGATTGGGTTAGAGATCTCTTCAAAGAACACTACTATACTACTGCTGTTCAGATATTTCAACTCTTCAACTATTGAGTCTGTTCCTGGTGATACAGTTATGAGTTCTATTAATCCTCTCTGAGCATATTTTCTAAATAGTACTAACGTTGATCCATATAGGTCGAGAGGCACTACGAGAGTTATCTTTCCCCATAACTCTACAAGACTATCTATTAAGCATCTGATAGATGCTATACCGCTTGAGAATGCTAGACAGGTAGCAGCAGAATCTAACTCTCTCACCTTCTCTTCAAGATGTGCAACAGTTGGATTATCCTCTCTAGAATACTTATAAGGAAGTACGTGAGGAGTCTCTCTATCAATATCATGATGATACACGTATACTGCAGACGTGAAGATCGGCTCAACAATAGTACCAAGCTCACGAAACGTGTGTCTTCTTCCTCCATGAATGAGCTTTGTATTAAACCTCATCATGTAGCTAACCTCGAGAGAAGTATATAAGAGTGAGTCATCTTTCTACTGTTTCTCCTAGGTAAAGCTTAATTAGATAATAGACTGCTTGTACTTGGGTAAGAAGACATGAACGCTAGGAAGATTTGTATT
>JAADDN010000192.1 GCA_013153895.1 Thermoproteota archaeon
TGTCTGCTTTTACTACTTGTCCACCGCTTACTCTTGCTGCTGTTTCTGCTCCTGTTAGGTCTGTTATTATTATTATCGTGTTGTTGTAGCTACTATATATGTGTGCTATTCCCCATCTAAGTTTTCTTCCTCCTACAGTCGTCTGTACTGGTCTTAGCTCTGGTATCTGTAAGTGCAGTATAGGCTTCTCCTCAGCCTTAACCTCAGCAGGCTTCTCCTCCATCTTCACCTCTGGAGGTCTCTCCTCTGACATTACGTCTAGAGCAACAAGAGAACAATTATAACATTTTCTCTAACATACCTAGAGAGAACTTGCGTAGACACATTGTCCCAGAACTAGAGATAGAGTTCGTAAATAGAGAAGAAGAGTTCAACAAAATACTAAGTCTAGAAGAAGGAAAAATACACATAATAACAGGACCAAGAGGATGTGGAAAAACAGAACTAGCAAGAGAAGTAGAATATACACTAGAAAACGATGAGAAACACAGCATAATACTAATCACATATGAGACAGATAAGACAAATATAACAGTAACCCCAAGAAAAACAATAAAAGAAAATTCAAAAATAGACATAGTTGAAATAATTTCAGAAATATTAAAAATTAGAGAGCTAGTTAGAAGAAGAATAATCATAATAGTAGATGAGTTCAGAAACATATATAGAGATGATAGAGCTAGACAGATGCTTGAGGTCGAGGCTAACAGAATAAGATACATAAATAAGGAATTGAGAGAACAGGGAGGCTCAATCAAACTAATATTAATCACAAGCGATGCAACAGTAACATACTTGAGAAATATTGTTGGAACAAAAGTACAATGGTACATAATGTGGAACCTTGATGAAAAACCTACATACGAGGTACTACAGAAGCTTAAATGTCCAATAGATCATCATATGACTTGGAAGCTTACAGGAGGTAACTTAAGAGAGATTGCGATCATTAAATCACATAACTGGAATCTAGAGAAGTGGATTAGGATAAAGATTTCTGAGTTAATTACATGTTTAAGAGAGTATTCACAGTCTGAGAATAGGAATCTGATAAGTATTATAAAGGAGATTGAAGGTAATGTTGATGAGTTATCTTGGAGAAAAATATGGACTTACTTACTGAAGAATAATATTGTTATAGAGATTGATGATAGGTTCGATAAGATGAGTACTATTCCTAGGGATGAATCTATAGGATCATCTGTTGCTTACCAGGTACCAATCTATTACTATACTATGAAGTGCATTGTTGAGAAAGGTAGTCTAGATGTAGATCCTAGTGATATATTGAGGATGGTTAAGTAATTTATTGAGCCTGTGCCTGCTCTTTTAATAATCCTAACTGTACCTGTATTGGTGCTGGCTGTCCTGGACCGAATACTGGCTCACCCTTGATAAGCCTATAATAGTATGGGCTTGTTGGTGCATAGCTTATCTTATCCTCAAGATCTCTAGGTACTAGGAATCCAGGTGCATTAACTATCCTACCATTAATAGCTATGTGTCTGTGAACTATGAGCTGCCTAGCCTCATGAATACTTCTTGCTAGACCTTTCCTATAGACTAGGGTCTGTAGTCTTCTCTCAAGTATTGCACGTACATCAAGTCCAAGTATGTAGTCTAGTGGTACATCTGGGTCAGGTATGTAACCCATCTTGTATAGCTTAGCTTTGAACTCTCCCTCAACCTTAGCTCTCTCTTCAGGAGGCATTGCAAGCATGTTTCTAGCACGTCTCTTGATCTTTTTCAGGATAGTCTTAGCTAGCCAGAGCTCCCTCTTGTTACGTAGACCATACTCTCCAACGAGCTCTAGCTCCTCCATTAGCAGCTGCTTGTTCCATAGCTTCATTGGCTTACCTTCAATCCACTTTTTCCTTGGCTTCTTAGGATCTCCCATAGCTAGGACAGTGCTGTAGAAGGAGATTATTAAAAGTTGCCTCTCTGAGACTCTTTTTAATTATCTGTAAGCCTTCTGTCTCTTAGATCTAGCATGCTTTATTCCAGGCTTCTTAGGCTCAGTTCTTCTTGGATCACCCTTAATCATTGATGGATCATACTTCATGTATAGGTCCAGAAGCTCAGGACTCTCAAAATATGCTACTAGTCCTCTAGCTATAGCCATCCTGACAGCTGATGCTTGACCCATGACTCCTCCACCTCTCACGTTAACATCAATATCGACCTTAGATACTAGGTTCTTACCAGCTAGGAGGAGAGGCTCCATCATCTTTAGCCTAGCCATCTCTATAGGCCAGATCTCTATAGGTACTCCATTTATCCTGACTCTACCTATGCCTGGTCTTATTATTGCTCTAGCTATGGCAGTCTTCTTCTTACCTACAGCTATGACGACCTTATACTCCCTCTCAACCCTGACCTCTACTGAGGGAATCTTCCTTGGAAGTACCTCACGCTGTACTACCTCTCCCTTAGAAACCTCTGATGAGGTGACAGTAGACATAGCTTGAACCTCTCTAGCTTAATGAGATTTTTAAACTTGTCTAGAAGCTACTGCTGAGACTTAGACTGTGCAGCCTTAGCCTTATGCTCAAGCCATCTCTGCCATACTTCCTGAGCCTTCTTCCACATCTCCCACTTATGTGGCTCAATATGTCTCCAAAGTTCCTCTAAAGTCACATATTTAGCTCCAGGTCTAGGCCTATATAGGGTCTCCTCAAAAACTATCCTCTTCCTGTTAACATAGTTTGGTGGTATACCCATGTACACTCTTATCCTCTTCAGAGCCATCCTCCCCCTCCACTGCTTCCTAGGAAGCATACCTCTGATGATCCTCTTCAATATCCTGTCAGGTCTCCTAGGTATCTTTGGACCAGCCTTCTCAGGATTATAATGCGTCCTCCACTCAGAAAGCTTCTTCTTATACCAGTTCAATATCATGTTGAAGTCTCCAGTTATTATAGCCTTCTCAGCATTCACCACAGTCACCCTCCTGCCCTCTAGAGCAAGCTTAGCAACAACAGACGCAAGTCTACCAGCAACACATCCAGCAGCATCAACAACTACCTCATCAACAACTGGAGGATTCCTCCCAGGCCAGTGAATTACCTGAGCACTCTCCATGCTCACTTTCCTCACACAGTTAGAGAACTCCTATTTAAACTTCTCTAACCTAAGAACGCTAGTGAGACTACTAGACCTAGATAAGCCACGTATAGTAATATCAGCATTAAAAGGAAAGACAGGAAAGACACTGACAAGCTTAACCATAGCTCTAGGACTGATAACACATAAGAAACTTAGAGTACAGATGTTCAAGATAGGGCCAGACTTCATAGATCCAACATACCACTCATCAGTAACAGGAAGACCATCAAGAAACTTAGACCCATACCTACAAGATCCACAGAGAATAATAGATAGATTCATAACATATACGTTAGATAGTGATATAGCAATAATTGAAGGCGTTTTCGGACTATACGACATAGCTGAGAGAGAGTCAGGACTAGGAGAGACAGAGAGAGTAGCAGAACTACTAAAAGCACCAATAATACTCGTACTAGATGCAGAAAGAACAAATAGAACAATTGCTAAGATAGTTAAAAAACTATCGGAAGAAAATTCAAACATAAGAGGACTAATAGTGACGGGAATAGTCAGAGAAGTACAATATGAGAAGATAGTGAGAGAGCTCGAGAACACGAACATAGAAGCACTAGGATACATTCCAAAGGATAGAAGTATCGAAGAGATATTTAAGTATAGACATCTAGGACTAGTACCAACACTCGAGAAAGGTTATAGAAGAACATTAATAGAGGTTTTAAAGAACTTCACAAAGTATATAAATATTGAAAGAATATTAAATATAGCTAGATCAGCACCAACATTGAGGTGTATAGGAGAATTAGAAGATTTTGAACATGTTCAACATAGGGTAAAGATAGGTATCATATTTGATAATGCATTCACGTTCTACTATCCTGAGACATTAGAACTATGTGTAAATTATGCAGATAGGTTATACATAATTGATTCAACAAGAACACAATCATTACCTAGAGATCTAGATCTACTCATAATTGGTGGTGGATTTCCTGAAGTTCTTGCAGAAGAGATATCGAGAAATAGACCTCTCTTATCAGATGTTAGGAGGTTTCATTATAATGATGGTCTAATATATGCTGAGTGTGGAGGATTAATGTATCTAACAGATTTCATAGTCTATAACAACTCTCAATATGATATGTGTAAGATATTTGAAGCATGTACATACATGCTTAATAGACCTGTAGGTCATGGCTACGTGCTAGGAGAGATAGTACATGACTGTCCTATTGGTAGTATCGGTACTCATATTAGAGGGCACGAGTTTCATCATAGTAGAATATATGTTAGAGATAGTGAAGCTAGAACATATATGAGACTTATCAGAGGTAGAGGACTAGGAGATGGTAGAGATGGTCTAGTTAAGAGGAGGACCTTTGCCCAGTATACTCATATTCATCCTAGCTCATACAATCATATTTATAAAATTATTAATTATGCAGTGTCTAGAGGTTACAGTTACGAGAGACAGTAAATAAAGTTTCCACGATAGAATATATAGATGTATGGATATTCTACAGGAGCTCGTAAACAGTCTCTCGGAAGTCATAGATCGACATCTAGATGATATAGAATTATCAATTCTACGAGTATACTCATACTATGGTAGCATATCTCTCTACAAGGCATCCATGCTTGCAGGTTTTGCAGTTAGCACAACATATAAGAAAGCTAAGAAATTACTCGAGCTTGGTCTTCTACGTTCAGACTCATTACATACTCATAGAATAACTGTGAAAGGTCTTCTACAATGTATTGCTCAGAAAGTTGAGGATGCACCATTCATGATAAATAAGATAAAGCTAATATGGAGAGTTGATGCTAAGTTTGAAGAATTATGTTCATATCTTATAGTATTTGCTCGAAGTTTAAAAAAGATGTGTATAAGTCTCTCACAGGTAGATAATATAGATGATTTTAGGAGTACTGCTAGATACATATTTACACCATTAATGTATTATCTGCTAGCAGATACCATAGGTGTGAGACCTCTCTCAGATATAATATCTAGAATATTGAACGTGAGATCAGAGATAGTTAAAATGTGTGAGAAACTTATAATTAAATCGTTTAATGATTTCTTCGTGATATTTACGTTAAGAATGTTATCTATTATTGCAGGTAGTAAGTCTAAGGCTGTAATATTGTTGTATAATGGTAAGAATGATATTGATATAATGGACCTATGTAATAATACGATTGAGGAGATAAAGTACAGGATTAAGAAGTTTAGAGAGAAGAATATTGATATATGTGGGATTGAGTGAGGTCTTACTTTATTATGTCCTCGAATATTGCTGCACTTATTGCCATCATGTCGTTTGATATTCTTGTTCCTATGTATCTCTTGTTCTCGTCTGTTCTTCTTAGGTATAGTGGCTGCCATCCATATCTTGTCCATCCAGGTGCCTTGTCTAGTGGCTTTATGTAGTCCTCTGGCTTTGGTATTCCTGTTAGTTCGTAGAACTTGTCCCATCCTATCCTCTCTATGAAGTCTCTCAGTCTCTCTCCCTTCTTCGCGTTTGCTACCCATACATCAATTATCTTCTTTATCACTGCTACCAGTGTTGGCCATCTTGGTGGTTCTGCTGGTATGAATGGTACGAATACCTTTGCCATTCCTGGTCCTACTCCAGTGTTTGCACATTTTCCTCCTACTAGAACCATGACTCCTATCTCTGCTGGATCATATGCTATTGCGTCACAGAAGTCGTGACATCTTCCACATGCCATACATACTTGACCTCTT
This sequence comes from Thermoproteota archaeon, assembly GCA_013153895.1. GTDB lineage: Archaea > Thermoproteota > Thermoprotei > Thermoproteales > Thermocladiaceae > JAADER01. The sequence continues at coordinate 5,819 of JAADDN010000192.1, forward strand.
ATCTCTGCTGCTATTGGTCTGCCCTTCTCATCCTTTATCATCTTTATGTCTCCTACTGGACATGCCTCGAGTAGTGATCTTGGTGGGCATAGTACTCTTATTCTCCATCCCTCCATCATTGGTATGCTTGCTGGATAGCCTACGATTCCTATGTCAGCTGCGTCGAATCCTCCTCCACATGCGTTGGGGCATGCTGATACCTTTATTGTTAGCTTTGCTGGTAGCTCCTTCTGAGTGTACTCGTATAGTACGTCTCCTAGAGCCTTCTCGATGGTTACTGCATCTAGGACTGCTGTTGTACAGGTGATGTATGTTGAGCATATCTTTATGTTCCATAGTCTGTTGCCCCATCCTCCTACTAGGTATCCTCTCTCCCTCAGCTCTTTTGCTAGTGCTCTAGCGTTCTCCTCATTATCACACATTATTATGAGGTTACCCATCTTTGATGCCTCTATCCATCCAATACCATACTTGTCTGCTAGATCGAGAAGCTCATACATGCTCTTCGTGCTTATTCTCACGGGTATGATGATCTTAACTAGGTAAAGTTTATCACCAGTCTCAGAAGTGACCTCGACAATTCCTGGATCAATGATCCTCCTCTTCTTCCACTTACCATAATTCTTCTGACATATGGGTGGGAGCCATGCCTTCGCAGGATAATATCTCCACATCTTCTCAGGCCTGTTCTGTGGGTGAAGTGGATGCTTTCTCAGCTCCTCTAGTGGAACGGTGGCTATCCAGTCAAGGATTGACTGAACTCGATCTGTCATTGGTAGTACTAGCCTACGAGGGGATTAATAAGCAGCTATTCCACAATAAATGTAGAATAGCTACTTATAAACTCGCAGAGGTGAGTAATTAATCAAGATGTCTTGGAA
>JAADDN010000147.1 GCA_013153895.1 Thermoproteota archaeon
GCTCGAAGAACACGACCTTAAATCTCATAAACCTCATGGTATGTGGCGAGAGTTTTAAAAGATTCACTACTATGATATCATAGTTCTGATAGTGATCCTAGTCTTCTGAGGTTCCTAATTATGTCACTTATGCTTAATCGTGTAACTACTAGAGGAATCCTATCTCTCTTCGCGATCTCGAGTCCTAGTGGATCAGGTTTCTCTATACCGTGTAGTACTACCACTGCTGGTCTCAGATCTGTGAAGGCTAAGAATGTATGTATAGCTATGAGGGGTGATCTACCATATTTAACGTTTGTGAATATTGCTGCTCTCTCTGTTGTTGTTCCGTAGAGTCTAAAGTAGTCTTGTGGAGAAACTTCTAAAACTAGTCTTATACTGTCAACTATCGTGTATCCATGTATATCAACCTTATAGTAGTCTGGCTGTACTACTACCTCGCCATCTATGGCTTTCAAGAAGTCTTCGAAACTTACAGGTTTCGCGAAGTCCATCATGTCTATGACTGCTGCAAGATATCTATCACTCATTGTTAGCTGTCTCATGAGCAGTTCTAGACGTTTTCCACCTCTCTCAAGTTCTATTGATATTAATGTGGTTACGAACTTCCTGATGAAGTATGAGCCAGGGCTCTTCCTTCTACCTGACTCGTAGTCGCTAATCACGCTTGGGGTCGTACCCATCCTCTCAGCTAGCTCTGCTTGAGAGACTTCGAAGAACTCTCTCCACTTTCTCATTATCTTTCCAGGATTATCTGAGAGCACTATTTCTCCCGCTATTAGTCTTGAAATATCTGAGAGCAAGTCTCTGCCAAAGTCCAGCATCTCAATAAGTGAGACAGGGAACAATGTTTAAAACCTTCATCTACATCTCCTTAAGGAAATGCTGATTAACTTAGAGCAGCTAGAGAAGCAACTTCAAGAGATAGAGTCCAAGTTTAATGATATTAATTCTAAGATTGAGGAGAGGTTGAACAATATTGCACAGCTCAAGGCTCAGCTTAACAATGTTAGAGCTGAGATCGATAAGGTGAGAGCACAGCTTGAGAAGTTGAATAATGAGCTGGCTGAGAAGCGTAAGAAGCTTCAAGAGTTGAAGCAGAGACGTCAAGAGCTTATAAATAGGTTGAGAGAGCTTAAGCAGAAGAAGAGGGATCTATCTAACGAGCTTAGAGTGAAGAGGGAGCTGATAAAGAAGCTTGGTCAGATGATAACAGAGTTGAAACAGCAGATGAGGCTTGGAAAGAAGCTTAGCAAGGAGGATATAAAGAAGATGATAGAGCAGCTCGAGCTTGAGCATGAGATCTCACCAACAGATCCTGAGAGAGAGTGGGAGTTCTTTAAGAAGATAATGAGCTTGGAGAGAGAGCTCAACATAATGGAGCTTATAGAGAAGTTGAGAGAGAAGGCTAACAATCTAGTAATGGAGGTTGATTATATTAAGAGTGAGCTAGTTCTCACAAGTGAGGAGATAAGGAAGATATCTGAGAAAGAGATACCATCTATAAATCAGGAGATAGATAAGACTAGGCAAGAGATAGGTTCACTAATAGAGAACATTAGGCAGCTTATAAGTCAGAGAGAGCAGCTGAAGCAGAAGAGGGATTCTATAAAGGAGGAGATCTTGAAGAACTATGCAGAGATAAAGAAGTTGAAAGAACAGTTATTCGATCTTAAGCAAGAGCTCGAGAAGATTCAGATTCTGAAGGTTGCAGCAGAGAAGAGTCAGAAGCTAATGCAGAAGATGCAGAAGAAGCTAGAGCTAAAGAAGACTCTCGAGGAGAGGTTCCGTCAAGCATATGAGAGATTAATGAAGGGTGAGAGAGTAAGCCTAGAGGAGTTAAATATTGCTGAGTATATAGAGAAAGAGTAGGATTAATGTCTGTACCTGTTAGAAAGATACTCGTACTCTGTATTGATAGGGATAATGATGTAGGTAGCAGGTTAGGGATACCTACGCCAGTCATAGGTAGAGATAATCTTCTCAATGTTGCTGTACAATACATACTTAGGTATCCAGATGATTCTGATGCTAATGCAATGTTTGGAGCTATACAACTATATGATAACTTAGCATCATCTCTAGGAAAGGATAATGTTGAGGTTGCACTAGTCACAGGAGCTGAAAGTGAGGACACGATGGCTGACCTGAAGCTACTTGGAGAAGTCGATATAGTTCTCTCTAAGTTTAATGCTGATGCTATAATAGTAGTCTCTGACGGTCCAGCAGATGAGGCTGTTGTACCATTATTACAGTCTAGGAGACCTGTAATATCAGTACGTAGGATAGTTGTTAGACAGTCAAGAGGATTTGAAGAGTTTGCTGTATTAGCTAAATATTACTTAACAAAACTCTTCGTAGAACCTAAGTATAGGAAGTATGCTCTAGGTCTTCCAGGACTCATACTTCTGCTCTACGGTATAGCAAGCATAGTAGCGTCGAACCTACCATCGATAGTAGCTGCACTGATAGGATCAGTATTTGCATTAATTATAGGTATTGGTGCACTATTATTCGCATTTAATATTCATGAGAAGATATTGAGCTTCATAAGAAGGTACGAGCTGACGTTCTTCACGATAGTTGTCTCAGCAATGTTATTAATACTATATCCACTAGTGAACATATATGTTCTAGGGGTGCCATTAAGAAGCATAATACTTACAAGACCAACAATATTTGACGTGTTAAGCATAGCTATAGCTATAGCACTATTCACAAATATTGTAGAAATATATGCAAAGAGAGGCATAATACCTATAAGAAAGGTAGTGACAAGCATAGCTGTATCACTATTTCCAGCATTAGTGATAAACGGCATGATATGGTTCATACTGAAACTAATAACGTTTCCAGAGTTTGTTGGAATAGTTATTGGATACATAATAATAAACATTATAGCAATAGGAATAGCATTGAGATTTCTCAGAAGATATCATGATAGAGGTATCAGCTACGCTCAGTATTAGGGAAGAGTTCTCACAAAATATAGTGATTGCAGAGATAGATGCACTAGCAGAACTATATAATATTACTGTAGAAGATCTAGATCTTAGTAATAGGAGAGTCATATTGAAGGGAGATGAGAAGTCTGTATTTGAAATGTCTTGTAGAAGCATGTTTATAAGATCTATAGAAATGAATAATCTAAAATTAATATTTCCACGAAATTTTCTCATAAACTCAAGACCATTAAATAGAGTTGATACTGCTTCATCTCCATTAGAAGTCCTATTATCGAGAATACTTCTCAATCTTTCGAAAGTTAAAGAAAATGATAAAGTTTTAGATCCATTCTCAGGTGTTGGAGGTATATTATTTGAAGCTAAGATGCTTGGTGCACATGTTGTTGGCATAGATATAGTTTCTCAATACTTGAAGACTCAGAAAATAAATCTTGGAGATAGTGATCAAATTTTATCAGACTCATCGACGGTCATACCTATTAGATCAGGATCTTTTAATGCAGTAGTATCTGACCCACCTTACTCTAAGCTCTCTGTTATTGATGTTGATCTAGATTTACTTTACAGGAATCTTGCACGAATATGTGAGAGAGTTCTTAAGAAGGGGTGTAGAGTAGCAGTATCATACATATCTTCAATATCATTAGAAGATTATCTTGAGGAGGAGGGTCTAGAGATAGTGTGTCTAGGTTATCAACAGGTTCATAAGACTCTCATACGTAAGATAGTGTGCGCGATCAAGGTCTAACATCATATTAAGCCAAGTTTTGATAATAGATCCATAGCATTATATTCAGGTGCAAGCTTCACATATGCCTTCTTCTCGCCTTGTGGTGTTATTAGGGTGTTTACTTTAACAACCTTCACATTGTATAGTTTCTCTATTGCTTCTCTTATCTGCTTCTTAGTTGATTCTCTCTTAACTATTACAGTTATCTTATTCTCCCTCTCTGCAAGTCTGAGACTTTTCTCTGTTAGGACGAATCTTATTATTATGTTCTCCATCGTTCTCACCCCTATATCTTGAAGAGGTTATTTAGTTTTCTTAAGGCCTCGTCTGTCCATAGTGTAAGTCTTCCTGGTTGTCCTCCTGGTGCTAGTACTAGCATGTTTAACATGTCTACCTTAACTACGTCTACTCCAGGTAGGTTTCTTAATGCTGTTATTACAGGACACTTCTCGCTTACTACTACGAGGATGCTCTTAGGAGTCTTGTATCTTCTTCCTCTTCTCTTTCCTTTTCCTGCTCTTATTCTAGTCTTCTCATGAGCTCTCTCTATATCATCCCACAGTCCTAACCTCTTTAGTACCCTCTTCACATCGCTGAGAAATTGAAGTTTCTCAAAGTCCTTCACCACTACTGGAGGTATCTGAACGACTGGATCAATTATGTGTCCTCTAGCTCTAATTAGGTCTGGTATTGCTGTTGCAGCTATGGCTGACCTGATAGCTAGCCTCTTCTCCTTCTTGTTAATACGCTCATGAATTCTCTTCTCAACCTTAGGTGGATGAGCTCTCCTACCACCGACACACATGGGTGCGAATGCAGCTCTAGGCCAGAGATGACCCTTTATTCTTGGAACTCTAGCAAGACCTAGACCAACACCAAACGACTCCGCAGTAGTTCTCTTGCCAGCCATTGGATCAGTACCCTTAGGCTGAAGTCTCATTGTGAATGCACTCAGGAACGCTCTCCTTATAAGGTCGATACGTACTGGAGTTCTGAAGTGCTCTGGAAGCTCTATCTCACCTACAGGATTACCGTCAAGGTCAAATACCTTAACTCTAGTAGGAACTACCCATCGAGGTTTTATCCAGGGCTCCAGATTCAGCTCAGGTACAATCGCCATCTTTAACTCTTAATCACACGTACACTACTACTTATAAATTTTGAGGTAGCTCAACGATAAATGAAAGAGCTAACAAAGAGACTGATAGAATGGTCTAGAGATGTTGAACATTATGCTGATCCAACAGCAGAAATAGACCCAAACATAAAATACGGAAGATTACTCTTCAACGAGAACCTATTACTACCAGAGGAGTACTATAGAGAGATAATTAGACATATTGAAGAAAAGATAGATCAAGCAATAAGATTCTACCCATCTGCAAGAGTTAGAGAGAAGATTGAGGAGAAACTCTCAGAAATATATAACGTAGATAAGACAAAGCTAATGTTAACAGCAGGAGCAGATGAAGGAATGAAGCTGATATACGACATGTGTTCAAAAATAACAGATAGCACATTAATAATAAGACCATGTTATGGAATGGCTAAAATATATGCAAAATCAATGAAAATGAATATAGAAGAATATGTAATAAGAAGAGACTACAAAATAGAGGTAGATAAGGTAATACAGTTAGTAGACGAGAAGAATATAGGAGTAGTATATATATGTAATCCAAATAATCCATTAAGCATAGAGTTCAATATAGAAGATGTAGAGAGAATAATTAAAGATTCAAATTCAATAGTAATAATTGATGAGACTTATCATGAGTTTGGAACAATAGATCATTCAAAATTATTAGATAAATATGATAACATTGTAATACTGAGATCACTATCAAAGAGCTGGGGACTAGCAGGACTTAGAGTAGGGTATGTAATAGCACCTGAATACATAATAAAAATATTGAAGGGAATTGCACAACCATTCAATATAAGTAGCATAGCATTAATAGCTCTAGAAAGAGCATTAGAGATGTACGATATAGTTAAGAAGGCAATAAATGAAGTGAAAGAGATAAGACAAGAAATTATAAGAAAACTAGAAGAAGTCGAAGGAGTTGTAGAAGTACTTCCATCACAGACAAACTTCATAACGTTTAGATTAGAAGAAGATATAAATGTTAAAGATATAGTAAACTTATTAAAAAAGAGAGGATTCTACGTAAGAACATCCTCAGAACCATTATTAGAGAACTGTATAAGAGTCACAATTGGACCAAGAGAGATCATGCATAAATTCATAAACTCCCTAATAGAGTCAATCTATGAATATAAGAGATCTAATAGAGAAGATCGAACCTCAAGAAATAAGACCGGAGAATGGAGCAGTCCTAATATATGTAGGAGTTGTTAAAGGTGTAAAAGATAGTAAAAAGATAGAAAAGATAGAAGTAGTACATGATAATGATAAGATTATGGAAGAAATAAATAAAAAATTTAAGAATGAGATAGAGAAGGGTTTAATTAAGATAAAATTAATAGATGGAACATTAACACCAGGAGAACCAATAACTATAGTACAGATACAGGATGAAGATAGATATTCAGCAGTAATGAAACTTTTAAAGATAATAGACATAATTAAGAAGAATAGCATGATAAGAGAATATTATGTAGATGAGAAAGTTAACTCTTGACTCTATACTTTTCATATATAATTCTTCCAAGAGATATCATAGAGGGATCATAATTATATCCTAATAACATTAATATATAATGAATAACATATGCTTTTTCAGAGTCCTCTAGCTTTCTTCCCTTAAACATGTTACTAATAAAGATTTCATCAATTAGATGTATTATACCTATCTTCCTTATAATGTCAAGCTCTCCGAGTGATACATAAGGAAAATACTCACATATTATAGGAATCTTCTTAATTAACTCGATAGGTATCTTAAGAATTTTACATATTAATTTTCTAGAAAAGAGACAACAAAGTCTTATGATATTCATTATATATTAATGTTATTAGGATATAATTAT
>JAADDN010000092.1 GCA_013153895.1 Thermoproteota archaeon
CAGCTAGAGACCTAGCAAAAATAGCAAATGAGGACCCAATGATATCTCAGATAATACCTGACACAGAGATACCACAAGGAAACCAAGTATTCAAACCACTAAGAACGAACGGATTACTAAGATGGTCACACATGTACAACCCAAGACAACTCCTCGCATTATACCACCTCACCAAGTATGTCCAAGATAGATGTAGGGAATTATGTGAAAAAGAAGGAGAACTTGGAGCAGCAATAGCTACATACCTTGCCCTCGCTCTTGCTAAATTAATAAACCGTAACAATATAGCAACAGAATGGAATTATAGTGGGGAAAACGTGAGAGACGTAGTGGGTAGCCAATACGCCCTTAGTAAAGAGGTTAAGCTTGGCTACGACTTCTGCGAAGCAGCTCCGTTTAATGTAGATCTTCCATGGGCTTTTGAGGTTGATATTGCTAACTCTGGTAAGTTGTACTTAACTGCTGGTGGTATTTTGCCTGTTCTTAGGTTCTTGTGTGAGAGGCTTCATGGTCTTGGTGATAGAGTTTCTATTGTTCTTGCTGATGCTGCTGAGTTTAGTAAGTGGCTTAGCGAGTTTGGAGTCTTTGATGTGGATTTGGTTCATGTCGACCCCCCGTATTATGATCAGCACAGGTATGGTGATATTATGGAGTTCTTCTGGGTTGTGCTAAGGAGGGCGTTGCTACCAGCAATCGAGATGGGTTATCTCTTCAGTGAAAAAGAGCAGAAACTTAGTGATTGGAGTCCATATCTTGATGAAGTTCCCAGAAAGCATGAGTTTTATGGTAAGCCTGGTCAGAGGGGTAGCATGTTTGAGAAAGGTATGAACGCATTCTTTAGTGAAGTTCATAAAGTATTGAGAGATGATGGTAGGCTTGTCCTATGGTTTACTCATAGCTCTATTCAGGCGTGGGAGGACTTGTTTACCTGGTTGTATAGGAATGGGTTTGAGATCGTGAAGACTTGGCAGATTTGGAGTGAATTTGGACAGAGAATACGTGCTTTATATAAGTCAGCATTCTTTACCAGTATGGTTATCGTTGCTAGGAAGATAGAGAATAGAAGTATTATTCTTGATGAGAAGAGTCCAGAGTTTGTTAAGGCCGTAGAGGAGGCTGTTAGGTCTAGTATTGATACTTCATGGTCTATCTATGGTGGTTTATGTAGAGAGATGATTGTTATGGCTATAGCTGATGGCCAAGCTGTGGCTACTAGGTTTAGACTTGTTAAGGCTGGTGAACACTCTGATGAGAAAGCAATCTTTCAGAGATTGCTCGCGAATGCTACTGCATGTGCTGTAAGTATAATTTTGAAAGTTATTGCTGAGAAGCTTGGACTTGGGAATATATATCCTGAGTATTCTAGCAATATTGATAACGAGTCTATACTGTACTTATTTGCTCTAATATCGTCTGGACCTGATTTAAAAGTTCCATATGACTTCTTTGAGAAGCTTAGAAAGGAGCTTCGTGCATACGGTTCTCTCCTAGTTAGAGTGCGTAGTGGTAAGGAGTATGAGATTCCTGTTGGTCAAGCACTTCTCGATCTTGTTAAGGGTAGAGCGCACATGTATGCTGCATCTCTAGCAACAGATCTCATCCTACGTGCTGTAAGAGACGTACCAGAGGTTGGATCTAGCTCATTTATTAAGAACATCGTATCTAGTGGAAGATTTAGGAGAGAACATGTTGCGTATGCTCTCTATCTGCTAGAAATTTCAAGGTTCAATAATGTGTTAATGAACAGGCTCAAGCTGTCAGATGCTAACATAGCGCTTATATCTGAGACTTTGAGGAAACTACTTGAGGAGTTATGAGGAGTATAAGCGAGTTATTGAACTATTCTAAACCTTTTCTAGATCTCATAATTGAGAAGAGACCTCAAGACTTAGCTCCAGAATTAGGTTCCATAATTAGATCATTTGCGGAAAATTTTGATGAACCTAGAGAGCTTATTGATTCCGACATATTCTTATCCAGGACCTACATAACAGAAGCATACAGAGCAATACTTGAAGATATTTTCAAGGTACTTAAAGAAGGAGGAACATACATACTCTACCTCGATGTTGAGATGGGAAGTGGAAAGACTCATCTTCTGACACTACTAATGCATCTATACTATAAGCTTCCTCTCATAGGTTTCAACTTGATAAATGAGTGTGCAAGAACTACTCTCTTAGAGTTAGAGAAGATTGGATATGATAGAGAGATTGCTAAGAGAACTGTACTGGTAGCAGCAGACTTAAGATCTAGCAGGTTTGCCCATGTAATAAGATTGTTAAAGAACTCTCTCACCGTAGCTGGGGTCTCAAAGCGAATTATTGAGGAGATTGATAAGTTTGTAGATACTCCCTCAAAACTTGGTAGAGAACTTGCAGAACTGTTAGATGAGAGTAAGAACGTTATTGTTTTATTAGACGAGCTCTTCTATACTGCTATAAGAGACCTTGAGAGAAGAGAAGCAGAATCTTTGAAGATATTAGAATTTATTCAGAACTTTGTTGAATACAGGAGAACAATATCTGATCAAAAGAAGTCCGCATTAATATTCCTAGTATCCTCAGCACGTGAAGACTTTAACATATGGTTACAGATCTCTCCTAAATATCAAGATAAAGAGATAGTACGTATTGTTGACTCAATATTAAGGTACTTATCGAGAACACAGAGTGGTAAAGGTACTTATAAGTGGATATCTATAGATGAAGCATTTAAAATAATTAGAAGATGGTTAGGGATCACAGAAGAGAGAGCTCTAAGATATCTTGAGACGATAATTAAAGAACTTGAAGCTCAAGCTAAAACAGTTAGCAGTAGTTCTCTATCATTTTTAGAAGATTTTAAAGTAACTGTACCCTTCTCCCCCGCTGTAAGATGGATAGCTAACAAAGTATTAGCACCGTATCAAGAGTCTGATCTACCTGATGCACAGCATTTGAGAGGATTTATTAAGGTTGCTGCCCACTTGATACTTAATGCTCTTAGGAGAGGCTCATTATTAGCATCTTTAAACCATATAGATGATGAATGTATTAAAGTACTTGTAAAAGGTGAAGCACCAATATGGCTTAATCATTTAGAAAAGTGTAGAGAATTCTTACAATATTTCAAAGAATTACCTAACGATATTAAGGAGATGCTTAACGATATAATTAACATAATTCTAATGAAATCATTAACATCGCGCAAAGATAAACTAATATCATTAATGAAGCTTAGTCATGTAAAATCTGATTATGCAACACAGAAAGTTATAGACCTTATTGCTGAAAGATTTGATATAGCGTTAGCATTGTTAGGATCGAAATATGACCTTTCTAAACTTGATAAGTGTCTAAATATCATAGATCGCGGATATGTACCATATGTCCTTAAGATACCTATATCAATAGCATCTAAAGGAAAAGTTGCTAGAGAAGGCTATATTTTCACGATATATGTAAATCCTCTAAATCTTTATAGAATGTATGTTAGACAGGTAGTAGAAGATTATTTAAGAAGATTTTCAGATAGTAATAAGAGAGTAGAAGTATTAGATAAGATAGATTTGTTTATTAAAGAGAGACTTGAACTGAAACCTGAAAGTGAGAAATTTGAAATTATCCTAGTAGATGTAAATGGAAAAAATGTTGAGGAAATTGTTAATCAGATAGTAGATAAGGCTAAAACAGATCTTTCAAGGATACGTATCATAATTTTAAATACTTGGATGCTTTCAAAAGAGATTACTGAGAACATTGTTGAAACTTTGAAAGAAAGGCTAAGTGTTGTTAATCCTATAAATATTCTGTTAACCTCTATAATAGTACCTGTCAAGGATGATCTAGCTCTTAGAGATCTCGTAGAATCTTATGCCTATTTTGAAGCAATAGAAAGCTATATTAAAGAATATCTTCAGGATCCAGAAAAAATAATTAGAGAACTTGTGAGAGGAGTATCTGAAATTGATAGAGAATTATATAGAAAATTGTTAGAGAATTATCAATCATACGTTATAGAACGAATATATGAGGATCTCTCTGAAATTTTAACGAGAATTATACCTCAGATACTTAGAGTAGTACTAAATGGCAGTCATATAATCTACGTGGATGTTACTAGCCCTGACCTTAAGCTGATAGATAGCGTGACAGATATTGGACATATTAGCGAAATATTGAAAGAGTACCTGGACCATATCAGACATCTAAGACATTATCCAGGAGGCAGGAAAACAGTACCTGTTGAGAGAGTTTGTCAACATATTAGCGAAGTCAGAAACAGTATCTCATGTATAGCATTAATAATATATGAATGTGTAAGAAGATCATTAAAATATGTTAACCAGCCCTCTATGATAGTACAGGAAGTGTTAAATTGGCTAAAAGATTTAGAGAGAAGAGGATTCCGAGAGATAGAATTACTATACTCAACGCCATACATACCTCGCAGTATAAGAACAGATAAAGAATGTTGGAGAATTGGTTTAAGGTGTTTGGCAAGTGATTACAATAATAAGATAGAAAATATTAACAATAAAGAATATCTAATAATAGTTGAAAAAATTGTAGAAAATATTGGAGGAAGAAAAGAAGAGATAGGGATACGTGTAAAATTAAACGAAGTTAAAGTGGAGAGTAACCGTGAGAATACTGAGCTATCTTCGAAGACCGAATCACGATCAAGCATTTTCTCATTGAGTCTAGAAAATGTGATTAAAGGATCTATAATGGATATAGTGAATTATCTATCTCGAAACGATCTTACAGGTAAATCCGTTTCTATAAGACTTAACGTTGATAGAGAAGGTAAATCTGTCATATCTATTCATTTTAATGTTAAGGATAGAGAGACACAATACAGGCTTACGCAGATATTGAAAGTATTAATAAATTTCGTTGATAGGGAGAACAAGGATAATAAACTTGCAATATCGTGATGATCAATATTTCGCTTATCGAGTACGAAATTGAATATCTACTTGAAAAATATGTTAAGATGTTACGTAGATTTACCGATTCTTTCTCTATAAATGATGTTATTGATATAATACTATCAGCATATGGCTATAAGGCTCCGAGATCTTATTTTATTGATATTGTTAAAATTTTAGAAGATATTATTAAGATAGTATCAAATATAGATAATATACAAGAATCGTATAGAGATCATGTAGTAAGTAAACTAGCAGAAATAATTGATAGATATCCTGTTGATAAGGTAGTGTTAGTAGATAATTTAGGAATACTTGGTCTAAGCTTATTACCGTTATACGAAAGTATAGAGATAGTTAGAATACATGTTTTATTGAATGTACAAGGATCTACTAAAATGTTTAAACAATATTTCAATATTAACTATCTTAGGGAGTTATCGTTAGAACTTTCGGCAGAATTTACGAATGAACCTGATATAATAATACATGAGAGATTAGAGAAGGTATTAAGTTATGATGAACTTATATTAGAATTGAGAAACTATTTTGACTCTATCTTACGAGTTCTTAAAAGTGTTGGTACAGGTACGATCCTACTAGTATCAGATCATGGACATGATATTGTTAAAGTAGGAGATAATGCGTATGTTGTTTCTCATAAGGTACAGAAGCTTGGAAGATTTGCAGCTTTTAGTAAAATATCCCCAATAATGATAGTTAAGGTTCGAGATAGCGTGTAGTGACATCAAGTATACGCTAAAAATACTCTTATAATCAATCCTAGTTTGTTAAGATTAGTAAAGAATAACTTTGAGGTAATACTTAAATAATATTGTAGTTACGAACATATATGTCGCACTCGGCTTCATCATATGATAAGTATCTGTTTCTTATATGGCATAAAGATCAAATAGAAATATTTACAAGAAGTAATGTTAAAAATAAGATAAGTGAATTCTGTTTCCTCGCTCCTCTAACTAAGACTGAAAGGAATTCTAAAAAAGCTGTTCTAATACCTTATGTCAGAGGGTTCGCATATGGTATAAAGGGCTTCACAGACTGTCAAACTTTGACTGATAATATAACTAACATTGTGTATACAGGAATAGGCTGTAATAAAGTTATAGGAGTGCTAGTGTATGTAAAGTTCACAGATGTTAAAGTACTGCTCGATATATTATGTCAATATAAGTTCATTAAAGTGAGATATGACATAGCGATGGACTTCTTTGAGTATGATGGTAAGCTTTTTGCGAACATTTTAAAGAATGTCTTCTTTAGTGATCCTAATCTAAGGGAAAGTGAAGCGCTTCAGAAGTTCTCTAAGAGATGTATTATAACTTTCATTACAAAATCGCAATGCTTAGAAGAATATCCTCTAGAGTTTGAAGACACCGAGGTACAATGTTATAAGGACTTTATATTAAATCTCTTTACGGCATTTGCAGAGAAATTAGTCGATCCTAATACTGGCAACCTAATATTTAATATATGCTATGCTGATGAACAGGGGAATAAGAGATCTATTAGTTCTAAAGACGAACTCACGAGGTATATTGAAGAGCTTAAGAACTGTATGCAGAGGTTTATCGAGGGCTCGTACTATAGGCCTAGATTCCTAAAACTAGTGACTCCTCCCTAATAACGAAGAAGGTCAAAGCCAGTTATCTTCTTATAGATTTTCAGTAAGGGGTGAAGTCTTCATTTTTCTGTCCGGAAACCTTTTCATCACTGTTTTTTATTGTGTTCGCTAGTTATTTATATGTTTTCTG
>JAADDN010000026.1 GCA_013153895.1 Thermoproteota archaeon
CTCAGCCTGGATAGAGCGGCGGGCTTTTAACCCGTGAAGGGGAGGAGACCCGTAGGTCCCGGGTTCAAATCCCGGCGGGCCCGCCACAAAAAACAAACCGAGAACCGAGCACCTAATCCTTATAAATATTTCATTGCTTCTAGACAACGCGTTAGTATGAAAATGAAGATTGCCTTATCAGTATTGTTCATAAGTATAGTACTGGCACGCTTGTTACTAGATTTACCCTCGTCATTATACTATATTATTTTTATAGTAATTCCATTTGTGTTCTACTTAGCTACTCATGATAAGGCAAATACTATAAGGTTCTTCATATGTTGTTTAAGCATCTTACCTATCTTCCCCATATTTGTAACACCAGTATTCTATGTACTATCCTTAGCGTTAAATGATGAGTACTTGAGAAAGGTCTTTCATAGTAGGATAATAGTGTTCACAGGAATTGATGGTTCAGGTAAGTCAAGTCACAGTAAGGTCACTGCAGAATATTTGAGGAGTAGAGGTATAGATTGTGTATGCTATCACTTCTTCAAGCATCCTCTAGTTACTGCTTTATCGATCCTTAAAGCAAGATTGAAGAAGGAACCTGTTAGAGGTTGCAGATTTGTGTATACTGAAGAATTCAGGAGGGGTTTAAGAAGACCTTCAGCATTTTTAAGACCTATTCTTCAATTTATAGATAACTGGATATATATTGGAGGTAAGATTCTTATTAACATATTACGAGGAAGATGGATTATCTGTGATAGATACTTCTATGATTATTATATAAGATTTAAATGTTTAGGATATCCTGTCCCAAAACTTCTAGAGTTTCTAGTATATAAGTTAACTCCACGTCCAAGTCTCCTCATAGTTCTTGATACAAACCCATTACTGAGCTATAAGAGGAGAGAAGGTGAGCATCCATTATGGTATTACGTGATTGCTAGAAGAGAATATTTAAAACTTGCTAAGAGAATGAATGGTATTATTATTAACACTATGAGACCTTTCGATGTTGTTCAGATGGTAATTAATAAGATTATTGAAGATTTTCTTATAAAGAAGTAAAACTTGTTCTACATCTTCTTTAACACAAGCTGTGTATGTGTTGATTGAACACCTTTCACTTCTCTTATCGTCTCAACAACATTGTTAAGTTCTTGCTGATCTTTTACAGCTATCTTCACTATTATATCATACTCTCCTGTTACTTCCATTACTTCTACTACTCCAGGTATTGCTGCTATTCTTCTAGCTATAGCTGTAGTGTATATATTTGATTCGCATTTCACCCACACGAGTGCTTCAAGCTTCTCAGGTGGTCTTAAGAGGACTCTTCTTCCTGTTACTTCTTCAACTAGCTCAAGAAGATCCTCATCTCTCCACGATCTTGTTCCTGATCTCTCTTTAATCTTTCTAACTATCTGCTCAAGCTCTTCCTCAGATACTTGAACTCCAAGTCTCTCTAACCTCGCTTTTACAGCCTTCTTTCCAGTATACTTATCTATGACCCAGTCACGTGTTCTTCCTATCATCTCAGGTGGATATGGTTCATATGTCTGTGGATTTGCTAACACACCTGCTACATGTACTCCAGCCTTGTGTGTGAATGCGTTGTCTCCTACTACTGGTGCATGTGGTGGTAGTACTATTCCTGTATACTTCTCCACTAGTTTAGATAGTTCCATTATCTTCTTGAGATCTATCGTATCAATATTGTAATGTACTTTCAATGCTACAGCGATCTCCTGTAGACTAGCTATACCACATCTCTCACCAATTCCGTTTACTGTTACATGTATTGCTGATGCTCCACCTTCAAATGCTGCTAGAGAGTTAGCTACCGCCATCCCTAGATCATTATGAGCATGTATGTCTAATTCTACTCCAGGTACAGCTTTCTTGACAGTCTCGAAGAGAGTCTTAGCTTTGAATGGTGTAAGTATTCCAACTGTGTCTGCTAGACTTACTCTATCTGCTCCAGCTTCATAAGCTGTCTTAACTACCTGTATTAGGAAATCTATGTCTGCTCTTGAAGCATCTTCAGCAGTAAATCTAACTTTTACACCATGTGATTTAGCGAAGCTTACGTGCTCAGCTATTATGTTTAGAGCTTCCTCTCTAGAGACCTTATGCTTATATTTGAGATGTAGGTCACTTACTCCATAGAATATGGCTATCCTATCGACCTCGCACTCCGCAGCCTTCTCAATATCGTGTTTCACAGCTCTACAGTGACCTATTATCTCTGCTTCAAATCCTTGCCTAGCTATGAGTCTCACAGCCTTCTCTATGTCTGGAGCTACTGCTGGATGACCAGCCTCTATCATGTCTATACCAGCTTCATCAAGTTTTCTAGCTATCTCAAGCTTCTGATCAATTGTGAACGATACTCCCGGTGTCTGCTCTCCTTCTCTCAGTGTTGTATCGACGAGATATACTGGCTTTCTCACACTTGTCCTCTTCTGTCTCGACATGCGTGCACTACGTTACAAACTGACTAAATAATAAATATTGCGACCTTGAACAAAACTTAATAGAGGACTCTCTAA
Source organism: Thermoproteota archaeon (assembly GCA_013153895.1). Taxonomy (GTDB): domain Archaea; phylum Thermoproteota; class Thermoprotei; order Thermoproteales; family Thermocladiaceae; genus JAADER01. The sequence continues at coordinate 2,541 of JAADDN010000026.1, forward strand.
CTATTAGCGAAGACCATGCCAGTAGATAGATCAAAGGTGAAACCAGTAGAAGCAGGTTCACTCAAAGAGGGAAGCTACGTAGTCATAGACGATGAGCCATGTAAGGTAGTTGAAGTAGAGAAGAGCAAGACAGGTAAGCATGGATCAGCAAAAGTGAGGATAGTAGGTATAGGAGTATTCGATGGTGTTAAGAGAACCATGGTAGTCCCATCAGACGCACAGGTAGAAGTACCATTAATAGAGAAGTTTAATGCACAAGTCATAGCAATATCAGGAGACACAATACAGCTGATGGACTTGAGAGACTACTCAACGTTCGAGCTAACTATGAATGAGGTAGAGGAGGAGGTTAGAGGTAAACTTGAGCCAGGTATACAGGTAGAAGTATGGGACATAGGTGGTCGAAGAAAGATAATGAGAACAAAGTAACATAATTTACACGAGAGCTGCTGAGTAAGGACCACCAACAAAGAGGTAATACTTCTCACCACCCTGTAACTCTCTAAGTATCCTATCAACAATAAGCTTCTCAGGATCTATACCAACTCTCTTCCTAATATCTTCAAAACTCTCGAATGGTCTCTTCTTACGTTCTTCAAGTATTGTCCACAGAGTCTTCTTACCGATACCCTTCAACAGCTCTAGTGAGTGAAGTTTCAACGTTATTGGGCCAGCCTTATTGAAGAACTCTACGAATCTCTTCTCCTGCTTCTTAACAATCTCAAGTATTACCTTCTCAAGATTAGCCTTTGCCTCCTCTGTAAGTTCATCATACTTGAGTCTTCTAACTATCTTATCTATCTTATCTCTGACTCCTGGACCTATATATACTCTCTCCATGACTTGAACCTCAACTCCAGGTTTGACAGTTAGCTCTAGAAGTGTGAAATATTGCTCTCCTATAGCTTGTACATAGGTCTCATTTCTTGGAAATCCTCTACGTATAACTGTGCTCTCTCTAAGCACTACCTGCTCTGGTGGAATTATGTCCAGTATATATGCGTACTCTTCCTTTCTCGCCATAAGTTACTGCCTATTTTCCTACTTTTCACTTCTTCTTTCTATACCTATCTATTATGTTTAACATCTCTTGAAGCTCCTCTTCCGTGAACTCTCTCTTCTCTAGGCCAAGTATAGTGCGAAGCTCCTCAACATACTTAGGCATTATGTTAGCTATCTGTATAGCAGTCATCCTAGCAATACCAAACTTAGATACTAGCTCCTCCACGATCTTTCTAGCACTCTCAGCATCAGTCTTAGAGAACTTTCTTAAATAAGTGAGAACGTCTGATACCTCTATCTCACTTATACCATACTTAGATAACATGTCCTCGAGAAGTTTTAGAGCCTCCGGTATCGTTATATCCTCAACACTAATAATCTTCTTAGACATAGAGGAAGACCACTCTCGGGTTAAAAACCCTTACTCGACGTGAAAGAATAAGATTTATAACTTCACTTAGACCTAACACGCCGAAGAAATCATGGTAAAGAGAACACATGGTTATAGATTCAAGTGTAGGAAGCTACTATCAAAGTCTCCAAGAGAGAGAGGTAGACCTGGTCTCATAAGATGGTTATACAAGTACGATATTGGTGAGAAGGTCGTGATAGATATAGATCCAACATATGTAACTACTGCACCACATAGAAGATATCAGGGCAAGGTTGGAACGATAATCGGTAAGAGAGGTAGAGCATACGTCATAGAGGTCTATCTAGGAAATAAGAGAAAGATCGTGATCACGACTCCAGATCACATAAAGCCACTTAACGAGCGTGAGAAGATCCTTAAAGTAATAGAGGAGCTAGGAATAAAGGCCTCTCCTGAGATAGCTGACAGAATAGTTCAAGAGAGTTTAAAGACGGTACAGTAAGCACTAGTGTACATAGGTCGATAATATTATAACCCACCTCAAATAGTAGACTAGTAGAGAGCCTTGACTAACAAGGGCACGAGATTCGAGGACTTTGTAGCGGAGCTCCTATCTAGGCTAGGCTTTGTTATCCTCGGTAAGAGAATAAGAGTATTCGTGAACGGTAACGAGGTCGGTGAAGTAGATATTCTAGCTCAAGATGCTGCAGGTAATAAATATGCTGTAGAGGTCAAGTCAGGTAAGATAGATGTTACAGGAATCAGGCAAGCCTACGTTAATGCTAAGATTCTGAATGCTAAGCCTCTCATAGTTGCTAGAGGATTCTCAAACACTTCAGCAGAAGCCTTAGCGAGAGAACTTGGTGTTGAGACAATAACGTTAGACGAGAACGTCCTAGTTAAGGCTGAGGAGCTCATGATAGCTATCGAGATGGCTCTATACAAGTTTCTAGAGGACGTAACATCACTACTAGAGAAGATAAAGACTATAGCAGAAGACGAGAAGCTCAGTACAGCAATACTCAAATGCGATGATTGGTCATGCATGTGTAGAGAACTTGGACTAAAGTCAGAGGAATGTGGTACAGAAATAATGAAGATAAGAAATATGGTAAAGACTAATCAAAACACGACTCTAAGCTTCATGAAACTTAAAGCTCTCGTCAGACTCTACAGATTAATCAAGTGCATGCTTCAGAGAGAAAAAGATATCTACTCTAAGGAAAATATAGACCACAGCCCCGCTGGTCTCACGGGCCTGGACAGGGCGAAAAGCCCTGAATGAAGGGCTCGCGGTCAGGCGGGGACAACTATAACTCATGAGCCTCAACTTGAGGTAGACTTAACGTTACTTCTCCACTAAACCTATCTACTAGAAAGCTCTTCTCAAGATCGTTAAGAGGTTCCTTAAGAATGATCTTGCAAGCTATCTCTGCAACAGCTGGACCTATCTCTGCACCATAACCATCAAATCCTGATACTATTAGAACATTATTAAACACCCCTATTATTGGTCTTGAGTCAGGACTTGTATCACAGAATCCTGCACTACCCTTAATAAATCGTGCTTTATCAAATCTCTTCAATAATTTTGGAATAATATCATTAGCAAACCAAGGTTCAACTCTCGCCTTATCTTCAGGATCCATTGGAGGAGTATTTCCATTACCAGCAACCATCAACCTTTCTCCTCTCAATCTTGCTCGAGAGAGCTTACCACATGGTCTAACATATATCTTATTAACATAATCGTATAAAATATAGTCGGACTCTCTAGTTGATAATGCGAAAAGACCAGCCTGACATTTATAAGGTATTAGTGGGATATTTATACCAATACTACTTAAAATCTTTCTTGTCCATGCTCCACAACATATAGCGATAATATCAAATTTATTATTAATCTCTCTACCATTAGCAAGAATCTTCAACTTATCGTTCTCCTTAACTAAAGTTACAGTACACTTCTCAACTCCAATCTCTCTCCATAATTTCTCAATAATCTTATCTATCCTCACTATTGTATCATTATCGCATAAATATATGATCTCGTTGTCGTAATATTTGAAGGGTAGATCTCTTAGTTCATCTTTCTCTAATTTTCTTACTCTTACATTATTTTCTCTCCACTTTTCTACTAGCTTATCTACAAAATCTTCTTTAGATCTTGGTATTATTGTGTAAGATTTTACGTATTTTACTGCATCATCTATATTAAACATTTTACTAACCTCTATATAGATTTCTCTACTTCTTCTTGCTGCATATATGTCTGCATCATGCTTCTGCATTATGGACTGTATTAGACCGATGCTTGGGTACTTTCTTGCTCGTGATAGAGCTGTAACGTCTACTCCTCTCTTCTTCAGGAAGAAGGATAGAAATGTTCCAACTATTCCGCAACCTATCACGCAGATCTTCATTTAAGACCTTTGCCATTATGTATATTGCATATTTAATGCTTATCTCTAGCGACAGATATTGAAAATCTATCGATAAAACCTGGTCTAGATTTGGAAATCTGTCAAATATTGACGTTATATTCCTGTCTATCTGTCTGTAAAACCTATTTTTAAAAAGCGTTGTAGTTAGATCGCTATGACTGCTCCCACACTGTCACCAGGTGACACAGCGTGGTTA
>JAADDN010000012.1 GCA_013153895.1 Thermoproteota archaeon
TGGCGCCGGGGGTGGGATTTGAACCCACGCCCCCTGTACGGGGACGGGATCTCGAGTCCCGCGCCTTGGGCCTGGCTCGGCCACCCCGGCTGGGTTGAGTTTCTATTATTTTATGATGTTAAAAATCTTACTTTGCTTTGTACTTCTTTGGTCTTAGGTTCTTGCTTTTACATCTTCTACATTTTTCTGCTCTTGGTGGGTTTCTTGCTCCACATTTTCTACATATCTTGTAGTTGAATCTGTGTTCTAGTGCTATTCTCAGCTTCTCTGGGTCTGTTATTGGCATGGTCGTTATTTCTCATGTCTTCTCTTGTTTTTAAATGTTTTTGTTCTCTATGTAAGAAACTATATTAATGCGATTCTTACTAGGTCTTCGTGCAGTTAGGGACTAGGCTTAGTAGAGCTTCTCTTCAATTTGAAGCTGTAGAGCTTCTCAACATTGCTCGTAATCTTCTCAAGTTATCTTATAGGGAGCTTAGTGAGATAACTGGTTTCCAGGAGAGTGTCTTATGTAGGTATGCTAATGGTGATCTATTGCCATCTCCTGAGACTGCTATGACTATAATAAGCAAGCTTGAACCTATATTATCTTTAGAAAATGTTTTGAAGAAAGTTATAAGAGTTTATGAATCTTTTATCGATTTTAACAAGATAATAACTGATAGTGATATCCTTAAGCTATATGCTAGAAGAGTTAAATACTTGTTCAGTGACTTATCGATAACTAAGGTCCTTACAGCAGCAACAGATGGAGTGCCGTTAGCAGTATCTGCAGCATTAGCATTAAATGCTGATCTAGCAATAGCTAAGCAGTATCGTGACGTGTTTGAGGACGATTTTTATGAGTCTACGTACATAGTTGAGAGTCCTCCACGAAAAGTAACGTTATATGTTCCTAAGTCTATATTAGGAAAGAATGATAGAGTACTCATAGTTGATGATATAGTTAGGAGTGGTAGAACAATTGAAGCATTAGTAAACATATGTAGACAAGCTGAAGCACAGGTAGTAGGAATATCAATACTCATAGCACTAGGATCATCATGGCTAAAGAAGATAAGTAACGTTAATGCTAAAGTAGACGTAGTTCTCTCACTTCAAGGAAACTCTCAATGATAGAGATCATAATAATAGCACTAATATCACTCCTAACAGCTGGAACATTTATAACACCAATATTTCAAACAATAATATATAACTATGGGAGAAAATTTAGAAGAGAATATGAGAAAGAGCATCATAAGACTATACTTCTCGTTCCTGTAAAAAGAGAGCCAGCACAAGTACTATTAAGATTCTTCCGAGAGAATCGTGAGATAGTTAGTAGAAGTTTAGCAACATTCTTAATATGTGATGAATATAGCCTTGAAGAGATAGAGAATATTATTAAAGAGCTTTTTAGAGAAAAGCTTACAGAAAACGTAATATTCTTCTTATCTAAAAGCTCAAAAAATAAAGCACAAGCATTAAATAAGGCTCTGAGAAGTATAGTAAGTACTAGAGATTTTAAGATAGTTGTAGTAGACGTAGACTCAATACTTACATGTACATCACCTACCAATGTTGATATTGTAAGTTCAATATGGAGAGGTTACTCAACAATAAGATCATTATTAGGTAGAGGTCAAGAGATAGGTTATAGATTGTTCATGAAGATGCTTAATGGATTATACATGATCACAGGATGGAGACCTACACTAGGTTCAGGACTTGTGTTAAGTTCTAGATCTATCAGGGAGTTAGGTGCTTTTAATGAAGATGTTATTCTAGAGGATGTTGAGTATAGTATAAGAGCGATAAGTAGAGGATATAGAATATCAGTATTCACTAACTATGTCATAAATGTTCAAGTTCCATCAACATATAATGCATTACTTAGACAACAGGTAAGATGGGCTTACGGTGCGGGTGAGCTTCTCAGAAAATATTCTAGATATATCATGAGGAAGCCAGTGATAGGACTATACTTATCACAGTATCTCTCATATCCTTTTCAACTAATTCTAGCTATCGTCCTCTATCTATGCTCTATATTTCGCATAAATATTCCAATGATACTGCAAGTCATCATACTTCTACTTATAGTATATACATCCTGTACTTACGCTATATGGTGTCTACAAGAGATAGGCTTTAAATCTATTAGTGATGTTAAGAGTTCTCTAGTAAGCATAAATAGGGTCAATATGGCTTATGCAGTCATGTCTCCTAGAATTTTTGCATCATTCCTCAGTGGGATTATTGGTGTACCGTTTAGGTGGATTCCTACTCCAAAGATAGAGACGTTACCTCCAGTTAAAGATAGGTTAAGGATGTACATTGTAGAGCTATTATTCTCAATTATATTACTAGCTCTCTTATTATTTTCACTTCTTGAGGGCTCTATATTTCAATTATATATGATTGATCCTGTAGCTTTCACTATAACCTATGTCTGGGGTACTTTCAGAGTAGTTGAGAGAGAGCTAACTTAAGTAATCAAGTATTGATGATCTCTCAATCTTATACTTTCCCTGTGCTATCTCTATAGCCTTCTTTATATCTTCAGCAATATATGTTCTCAATTTTGGATTATAGAGTGCAGCTGCTGGATGATATGTGGGTACTATAGTAACATCATGTTCACCCATGAACTTTACGTTAAATATCTTACCTCTTATCTTAGATATCTGAGATACCTCGCTTTCTCTAAGTCCACATAGTTTAAGTATCTCTCTAGCACTATGTCTACCTAAGCATATTATTACTTTTGGACGTATAATAAGTATCTGTCTTATAAGGTATGGTAGACAGCTCTTTATCTCTTCGGGTGTAGGATCTCTATTTTCAGGAGGTCTACATTTCACGACATTGGTAATATATACCTGTTCTCTAGATACTCCAAGACTATTAAGAATCTTCGTTAGAAGCTGACCTGCGGGACCCACGAAAGGTCTACCTTGTTCATCCTCTTTCTCTCCTGGAGCTTCACCAACAATCATTATCTCTGCATCTAACCTTCCTTCTCCAGGTACAGGCTTCCTCCTATACTTATGAAGTGGACATTTTGTACATGAGAGTATCTCCTTGACAAGTTGTTCATACTCTATCTGAGACATTTTACACGATCACTATATATTACAGCTAGAAATATAAAGCTTCGTGATATTTAAATTAGGAAAATATAAACGTTACAGGAAGATTCTAGGACGTAGACTGTACACTCCTGATGGTCGTGATCTTGGTCGTATTCTCTCCATAAAGGTTGGAAAGAAGAGTGGACAGATAAAGGCTGTCTTAGTAGAGCTTCCTGATGGTACTCGTAGAGAGCTTCGAGTATTTAAACTATTAGATATATCTAATGGTGCAGTTATAGCAGAGGTCGAGCTTCCTCAAGAACTTGTAAAGAAGGAGGAGAGACCTCAGAAGAAGGATGTTCAGAAGATTGAGCTAGTTGATATAGAATCTATAGAAAAAACATTAGAAGAATTTAGAAAGAAGATAAACGATATTCGTGAAAAGTATGGTAAACTTCTAGAACTTCTAATAAGTAAGGAGATAGATCTATCAATATATACAGAGGTTAAGGAGAGGTTAGATAAGGAGAGAGATGATATCAGGTTGAGATGTGAGAGAAAGATTAAGGAGATTGAGGATAAGATTAGAGAGATAGATTACAAAACTGAGGATTTAAGAAAGAAGAGAAGTCAACTATATGTGAAGAAGGTTCTTGGTGGTATAACTCCTGAGGAGGAGAAGGAGCTTCAGATAATTGATGAGATGTATAGAAGCGTTGAGGAGCTTAAGAAGAAGCTCTACACTATAAGGCAAGAGCTTGTGAGCCTCTGTAATCAGATCTAGACTTGCATGCTTATAGACTTGAACTTCTCGGTAAGAGCTTGCTCGAAGGGTACGAACTCTCCAGTATCATCATCTATGTACCCTAGTACCTTATGTTCAGTATTTCTTCTACATCTTGGACAGTATAGGTATAGTATGCTTCCAAATGCTGTAAGATCGAAACCAACATCTAGGTACATATCTATTCCACATTGAGTACATCTAAGTAACCATCGAGTCACATCATGTTGATATTTTCACTTCTTTATTAATCTTACAATTACTTCGACAAGTCTATCAGCAGGACTCTTACCGAGAACTTGTGATAGTTCTCTCCAGTCTGGTGAACCATTTACTTCTAGTACCACATATGAGCCATCTTTCTCAGCTATGTCTACTCCAGCATATATTAATCCTAGAGCTTCTGTAGCTCTTATTGCTAGTTCTTCAACATCTCTCATATCTCCATTACATGGTTCTCCTCTACCTCCCTGTGCTACATTTGTCTTCCATGAGCCTTCTGGAGCTATCCTATACATGCATCCAAATACTTGTCCATCTATGACTAGAACTCTAATATCTCTTCCAGGTTTTCTAACATACTCCTGCATGTATATTGGCTTTCGATAACCTAGTAAGATCTTCATTACTTGAAATGCTATATCAGGATCGTTTAGCTTAGTTATTCCAAATCCTCTAGATCCTGTTATTGGTTTTATTACGAACTCTTCAAGTCTCTTAGCTTCAATATAAGCATAATATAGATCCTCTGTACAGGTAGTGTATGGTACTGGTATCCCTCTCTTAGCTAGCTCGTAAGTTATCTCAAGCTTATTCCTAGATCTTAAGAATGGTTCTAGAGGATTCACAAGTACTATACCCATCTCCTCAATTATTCTGAGAGTTGTAACTCTTCTAAGAAACTGCTCTAGATCAAGTAAGAATCCTATACTTCTGAGGAAAGCTGCATCAAAATCTATAGCTCTATCTCTAATTTTTACAGAGACGTTACCTGTTATAAAGCTTGTAGTTATTCTTGATATTGGTACATATCTAGCAACATAACCCTTCCTCTTTATAGCATCATAAAGTTCTCTACAGGGTCTGTCGGGTAGTGGAGAATCTGCTATAATAGCTATCGTATACACAATGTTCAGAATGTGAGCTTGGTTTAATAGTATAAATGCATTACTTTTCTTTACTCTACAGGAATCTCATATATTTTACCCCAGAACTCCTCATCATACTTGTCTAACATTCTCAATCTCTTCGTTATGTCTGGATGAGTTGAGAATAACTCTTTTATCCTGTCCGTGAGCGTCAGCTTCCTGTTCTTTAGGTACTCTATGAAGCTATCAATATCTCTGAACCTAGTCTTAACTTCTACAAGTGGGTCCTGTATGAATAGGGTCTTGAACTGTAGAGCTGAAGCTAGTTCTGCTATATCTTCTTTAGATAATCCATACTTTGTTGCTAGAACAATCTTAGCTAATGCTCTCTGAAGTAGCTTTCCTCCACGTGGATTCAACATCACGCTATGTCTATCAGCATAGTACTCTCTATACCTGCTGAATGCTAGAACAAATATGCTTAATATGAAGGCTATAGCTATGAGAACTATTCCTAGAAGTAGCAGATATGCGTATGATGAGTCTCTATCACCTATTCCAAAGATCATTGACCAGAATCCTAATCTATACATCATGTCTCCCATGTTCCACAGTATTGTTGGTATTAGACCAATAGCAAGTATCATTGCAACATCCCTATGCTTTAGATGACCTATCTCGTGTCCAAGAACAGCCTTAAGCTCATTCTTATCTAAGATGTCTAGTAGAGGCTCTGTCACTGCTACTCTAGGACCTGTAAGTGGTGAACCATATGCGAAAGCGTTTGGTATTGGTATCCTAGCTATCATGACCTTAGGAATCTTCTTTAGACCAGACTTCTCAGCTAGCTCTCTAACCATGTTATGTAGATCTCTGTACCTATATGGGTCAGCTTCCCTACACATGCAGACCATATCTATGAAGTATGGTGCTAGAAGCCACTGAGCAAGAATTATAACTACTGAGAACGCTACTACTATCATCAGGAACATCTGGAAGGTCAACGATATAGAGAACAGTGTGAAAATTAGGTACAGGATGAATGCACCACTAACTACGGTGGCTAGAGCTGTAGCAATCATTGCTAATCTGAGTCTCCAGAGCGTCATATTCTACCGGAGATTACTTTTTAAGTTTAAAAAACTTGCTAATATGTAAATCGTGCACCGCGAACATAGACTCTACAGAGCAGATACAGTATGTCCATCATGTGGAATAGCTATGCCAAGCTTACCTATGTGCCGTATTACTCACACATGTGTAGAATGTGCAAGAAAGATGTTAAAAAATGAGTGTGAGACTTGTCTAGATAAGGAAGAGTGTGAAAAAGAGGTACAGGGTATAAAAGTGTTTAGAGAATTTGAGAAAAGATTAAGCATGATACTACCTGACCTAATAGAGGTCCTATCAAGCGAGGTCTCTGAGAAATGTAGAATGTACTGTGGAGAGGTCAGAGAGAACGATATCAACATGTTTATCAGGTC
>JAADDN010000049.1 GCA_013153895.1 Thermoproteota archaeon
TTGGTTTTGTTGGTTCTTCTATTTTTGGTGTTGTTATGTTTTTTATTGTTTCTATGTTTGTTATTGTGTAGTTTGTTGTTATTTTTATTGTATTTTCTTTGTTTTGTATTGTTATTGATTGTGTTATTGGTATTCCGTTTTCTAGTATACATGTTCTATATTTTATTGTTGTTATTTCCTGTCTATTTCTTATTAATGTTTTTGCTATCTCTGTAAGATATTTTGATGCTTCTTTCTGGTTGAGGTGTGTTATCTCTATTATGTAGTTTAGTATTTTTCTGCTTATTATTGCTTTACTTAAGTTTACTGTTCCTGTAAATGCGTATTCTATACATTTCTGATTATTAACGTATTCTTCTGCTATTGGGTTCAAGTTTTTGAATATTTCTGGTAAATATATTTCTGCTAATGCTCTCGCTGTTAATATAGTCATTATTACTTTTCTAGATTCCTCATTTTCTGGAAGCTTACTACTTATATGTAGAATCATGCATTGACCTACTCTAATTGTCTTATTAATGAGGACTCTACCGTTCATGTACTCATAAAAGATTATTAGACCTCTCATACAGACCTTACTCATCTTCTCATCATAACGTGTATCAAATATTGTTAGATCTCTACATTTTATTACTTCTGTATCATTCATAGCATAATTACCTTCTCTCCTAATTATGATCAATCTATACTTCAGATCTCCAACGTTCACGTATGTTATAGTGATGTTTTTATTCAATACTCTTCTAATATATGTAATATTTCTCATTATTGCTCTAGCATACGTGAAAACATGCATGTTTAGCTTAGTTTCAGCATAGAATGATGCTTCAAGTTTGCTCATCTTTAGACCTATGCTTCTATTAAACATCATGTTCATCTTCTTAAGATAGTACCCTAACTTGATAGTTCTAGTATAAGTTTTATGAGTAGTACTTAACTTGAGATGTGTTATAATTATTATTGCTATAATGATCAGTATCACTATTATGGAGATCAGAGCTATCTTCTTCATTCTCGATCTCATATTAAGACTTATTTAAAGAGTTTTTTATAGTCTTACGTTATTGTCCTAATATGTTCATCATAGTCTTATGATGATGGGAGCGTAAGGTTATTTAAGTAGTTTAACATGCGTCTAACGGGGTCATATCTGGCTACTGGAGGTAAGAGGATACCTGTATATAAGAAGATAATTCAGGAGAACATTAAGAAGTGGATGGTAAAGGAGTTCCTAGAGTACAAGCTAGCTAAGATAGGCTACATAGACTGCGATATTCTTCGAAGTCCTCTTGGAACTAGAATAATAATATATGCTGAGAGACCTAGCAGAATAATAGGTAGAAAAGGACAGAACGTGAGAGAACTACAACAGCTCTTAGCAACGAAGTTCGGAATTGAGAACCCAATGATAGATGTTGCACCACCAAAAGAGAGACCAGAATACTACGCTAAGGTCATAGCTAACAGGATAGCATGGGCAATGGCTAAAGGAGTAAAGTTCAGGAGAGCAGCAATAATAGCAATAAGACAGCTAGTAGAGGCAGGCGTGAGAGGTGTCGAGATAACGATAAGTGGAAAATTGACAAGCGAGAGAGCAAGATTCGAGAAGTTCATCTACGGAACAATATACAAGTGCGGTCACGATGCTAAGACCAAGGTAGATAAGTACATTGCACACGTCCTACTTAAACCTGGAATGTATGGAATAGAGGTGAGATTACTACCACCTAGAAGACTAAGCGATGAGTTCTACATAAAGACTCCAGAACAGGTAAAACCAGAGGAAAAGCCTTTAGAAGCAGAAGCAAAACCCGAACAACAGTAGGTGAATAATCATGAGAAAGCAGAAGCTTAATGCTGATACCATAAGATCAATGAGTAAAGAAGAGAGACAGAAACTCCTAGAACAACTTAGAGCAGAACTCCTCAAATTAATATCACAGAAAGAGAGAGGAGTAGTAGATAATCCAGGAAAGATAAGAGCAGTCAGAAGAGCAATAGCTAGAATACTAACAATAGAGAACGAGGAGAACCTGAAAGAGAAGGTACTAACATTCCTAGCAAACAACAAAGGTAAGGCATTCACTATAGAGGAAATAGCTGAGAAGATAAATGAGCCTAGAATATCATTCCTAAAACACGTAATATGGAGACTAATGTTAGAGAAGAAGGTAGTTAAGGTAGGTGTAAGAAAGATAGCAATTGCCCAGTAAAAAACATAGAAGAAGTACTCGGAGCATAATTCCTCGAAAATTAAACATATTGTACAAGTTTGTAGAGTGTGTAAACTGTAGAAACAAGTACTGCAACGGTATTAAAGGCCTAGTGATAGAAGTATCAAAAACAAATATAAAGATATTAACAATATTTGGAGACATAGTAATAATACCATTAGAAGAATGCATGTACTATGTTAGAATAAGTGATAGAAAAGAGATCTTAATAAATCCCAGACAGATAGAGAAATAATGCATTAACTAGATAAGAGAGTATAAGTATGAACATTAACTTAAGTAATGTTCTCCTAAGTTTCTCATAATCCTGAACTTTGAATAGAGATATTACGTTAAGTATGGATACTACTATACAACATGAAGCAAGTATGAAGAATCTATTCATAAGTAGTGGACTAGAAAATACGTATCCTGCCAAGAGAAGTAAAAGTCCTGATGCTGTAACTTCAGATCCTATAGCAACTTTACGTGATATATCGATACCATACTTTATAGGTAATGTTGAGAGTCCCGCTACTCTATCACCTTCAATATCTATTATCGTTTTTATAACTTCTCTTCCCAGGCATGCTATGAATGATGTAGCAAATAATAATAATGGTATCATGGATAATCTCTCCATACCGTATAGAAATGATAATGATGTTGTAAGAGATGTCAATATGTTTCCTATTAGACATACTCTCTTCAATCTAATATTGTATAATGTTCCGAGGATTATGGCTACAATATACACGATGAGTGATATAGTGTTCAATATATTGTAAATATATGCTAATGCTATAATGATTAGACCAGCTATTAGAGATATAAATGTTATTAATTTAGCTTCAAATATTGTAATTTCTCCTTTAACTAGAGGTGCTTCAGGTCTATTTATTCTATCTTCAGCAATATTACATAAGTCATTTAACGTGAATAAATATATCTCTGCTAGTAGAGCTGTGAAGTATAGGACTAGTAGTGTAAGAATGTTTATGTGAGAACTAGTTAACACATATGTTGATAATGGTACAAGACCTACAAAGAGACCATGTTCTATACGTGTCAGCTTTATGAAGCTTCTAAGTTTTCTCATTCATGTTTGAGTGAGGTGTATGGTTAAAAATGATTATTTCTAGAGTAAGGATTTGAAATAGAAAGATCTTTTTCTAGGAAGAGACCCTTATGCTATTGGATCTACCTTAACTCCAAACTTCTCCTTCCACTTCTTAAATGCCTCGAGTATCTCAGGTCTCTTGTCAACTATCTTGAACCATGGCTTTGACTTAGCCTCCTCTGGTGCCTCATTTGTGAGCCATATACATCCTACTGGACATGCCTTAATACACTCTGTCTCGTGACCTGGCTTACCGCCTTCACATCTCTCCCATATTAGCACTGGCTTACCTTCCTCATCAAGCTCTAGCGCATTGTTTGGACATACGCTTACACATGCTCCACATGCTATACATTGATCTCTATCTCTACATATTCGAGGCCATGAGGCTAGCTCTTCTACGCTCGCCATATCCGTGCATAGTTTCCTCTATCTCCGATTTATGCATTCCTCATGGGAGAAGTATGATTTTTCGCTTCATCTTTTCCAAGGACCCTACTTAATTAGGTCTTTCACTAGGTAAGTGTAAGTTCGTAGTGATCGTTCGTTATCGAAGTATTTAAATATAGCGGTGCGTGTACAATTTACATAGGATAATTATGAGATGTATGCAACAGATTCAGCATGTTTATATCCCATTCGAGTAGTGTATAAAGATTCTGTATAGAATTCGCATATTATAGAGTTAACATACATTACTCACATGTCAACAGCAAAGTCAGTAAATGTCCGTGAAGTAATAGACAAGCTAGCTAAAGAATTCTCAGATAGATGTGGAGAAGACGTGATAGGAATAATAATACTTAGAGATGATGGACTACCAATATATTCATACTTCCTGAAGTACTCTGGAGATCCTAAAGATGCTGCAGCAATGATATCTCTAGCTATGGGACCTTCAAGAAGAGCATATAGAACACTTATGAACAATGCTAGACTAGACGAAGTAATACTTAGCGGTCCTGAAGGAAAGATAATAGTGAGATCACTACCATTAGACGAGTATATTGGAGGAAGAAGAATATACATCGGTGTACTAACAAGTAAGGAACCTAACCTAGGTCTAATACTGACAGAGCTTGACAGACTCTGCAGAGATGTTTTAAATATATTCCTACGATAAGTATGCAATAAGTTCATAATACTTCACAATAAAGTGATCTAAAACAAGTACATGATCGATGTATAGAACATTAGATATAGAGATAACTGAGTTAGATATAAGAGACCTAGCTATAATATCATTAATAATATCAGCACACTTCACAATGACAGGAAGAGGATGGTTAACATTGCTGAGAGAAGCAGCAAGAAATATAGCGAGGATACTCATAATGAAAGGACTAATAGAAGATACAGACATAAATACAGTAATAAGATCATTATCAAACATAATAATAAACAAGAACGGTGCTACGAGAATAGAACATAAGGTGGAGGGAGACTCAATACAGGTAGAGATAGAGAACTGCACATTCAATAAAATATGTATAACATTAAACAAAATAGAACAACAATTAACCTGTCTAAGAAAAAGACCGCACCCCCGACCCTGCCCAGTAGCAATACTCTACTCAGAACTACTAACAGAATATACAGAATCACAATACGACATATACGACATAGAGCAGCAAGAAAACAAGTGTAGACTAGGAATAATAAGGCTCATATGACTGGTGCGGGGGGTGGGATTTGAACCCACGCAGGCCTACGCCAGCGGATCTTAAGTCCTTAGGGGTAGGGGGTTGAGCCCCCTACTGCCCCCTTTGGCCAGGCTCGGGCACCCCCGCCTTTATCGATAACAGTTTTTTACTTCACTATTTAAACTTTTCTCTGTGAATATCATCATTGGGGTATCTGTTCCTGTTGATAGAGAGGTCCTTCGTAGGCTCAGACTCTTGAGATGTCTTGGTTTATCCTGGGCTGAGCTAGGATTCTTCAGGGGTCTCAACATTTCTTCCAGCACTCTTTCAACCCTTCGCGAGGTTATACATAAGTTCGGTCTTGAATGTAGTATACACTGTCCCTACTTTATCAACTTCTGCTCTGAGAGACTCAACGTTAGGGAGAGATCACTTGAGATTGTTCTACAATGTTTAGAAATTTGCGAAGTCTTAAACTGTGAGCTCGCTGTAGTTCACGTAGGCTACTATGGGCCTTACGGTCCTTCAAGATGTTTTGAGATTGTTCGTAACTATTTTTCAAAGATTATTAACCATGTTAATGAGAGAGGTATCAGAGCTAAGATAGCTATTGAAACTATGGCTAAAGATTCTCAGTTTGGTACATTGGACGAAGTTATTAAACTATGTAATGAGTTCACTAATTATGTTGTTCCCTGTATTGACTGGGCTCACATATACGTTAGATATAGAGGGAACTTACCTTTTAGAGAGGTCCTACATAAAATACGTGAGAGTCTTCCATGGCTTGATTTTCTTCACTGTCATTATACTTCTGTCAACGATTTCGAGGATTATCATGTTCCTGTTGGTAAAGGTCCACCAGACTTTAAGGAGGTCATAGATGCTCTTAAGGAGTGTAATTATTTTAAGAGAGTGATTATAGTATGTGAATCTCCTCTACTTGAGAGAGATGCTGTTAAGCTTCTCAAGATTGTTAGAGAGCTCTCTTGATCAGTCTACCCTATTCTCAGCATCTTTAAGCCTTGCCAGGTATCATCACTCATTAAGAAGTCTCTCATCAACCTCTATAAGTAGTTCTCGACATCTTCCATCTAGAACGAGCTTAAGAAGCTTTTCCGGATCTTTTCTGAAGTTTGTCTCTCTTCCATTCCTTATCCTATATATCTTACAGCTCACTTATACTAATCTAACAGAGGTGGATTATATATCTAACTACACATCACTGTATGTTGCTAGACATATCAGAGACAGGATAGCGTAACATTATTAAAACCTCGAGAAAAATGCATACTTAATGTCTGAGAGTGTAGCAGCAATGCTAGAAAGAGTATCACGCGACTTAGTAGAGAGATGCCAACCTGATATCAGAGGAGTAATAATAGCGAGAGACGATGGACTACTAATACATGCATA
>JAADDN010000035.1 GCA_013153895.1 Thermoproteota archaeon
AGAACTTGAAGATAGGGTAAGAGATATTCTCAATATTATTCGTAGATAGTTACGTGGAGAAGAGGTCTAGGTTTAGCCTTGGGTTTCTTATCGAGAGGATCAATATTGAGGATATTCCTGTCAGTGCGATTGTCCGTCTTGCATGTGCTTTATGTAGTGGATGGGGGTCCTGTTATCACTGTCCTCCACATAGTCCAGAGATAGATCAGGTATGTAAGATATTTAGAAAATATCGACAAGCGTATCTCGTAGTTGCCTATTACGATATTGGGAGACTCGTTCAACGACATCTCTCAAATGGTAGAGATCCTGTTACTAGCATCTTGCTCTCTACAAAGACTATAGATAACGTATCTTGGTGGGACTTTAATAAACTGCTTCAGAGCTTGAGCAGGAGTCTCTCAAAGGTTAGGGTATTAGGTTCTGGAGGTGGATGTAGGCTGTGTAGGCCCTGTAGGCTTCATCTTGGTAAGCCATGTGCACATCCAGATAAGTCGTTTCCAAGTCCTGAAAGCTGGGGCATACTGGTATATGCGCTACTTGACAGGTATAGTATATTATTTCAGAATCCTCCTAGAACAATCATGGTTAGAGTAGGTCTAATATTTACAGACGAGGTTCTTCAAGAACGTGATGAGGTTGATTGGGATAGTGTAAGAAGACTCGAAAAAACGAGAATAGAATTAGAAACAAACACTAACAATAGTGAATTGATTGTGAGAAAGTACTGTAACGATACAATCAGTATAAGCTTGGACAAATGTGGTAACTGTAGGCTCGAGGTCTCGAAAATATGTAAGCAACTTCTAAAGACGTATATGAAACTGAGAGATGAGATTGAGCGAGGACTTGTAAAACTAGACCTCTATGAGCTTAGGGATGATAATGTAAATCGTAGAGCGGTCTCTAAGATTGCTAGAGAGATAGCTTACAGATATGTTAGAGAGGGAATAGCATATGTTGCATTACCATTAACTTATAAGCCAACGATTGCTAGAAGGGTTAAAAAGTACAGTTGTGGCGTGATAGTAAAGAGAGAATATTTAGAAACCCTCTGTATGAGAGTTCTAGGAGGAGAGAGTCCCGAAATATTTGGGATACTCTACGTAAACGTTGTTAAGTAGAGGATATATTAGGCCTGCATCTACTTATAACATATGAGTATGTAAGATGAAAACGAAACTTAACAGTGCTATTATTGAGGTAACCAGGAGATGCCCTTACCGCTGCATATTCTGTAGCTCACGATCTGTACCACCCTACATG
Organism: Thermoproteota archaeon; assembly: GCA_013153895.1. Lineage (GTDB taxonomy): Archaea > Thermoproteota > Thermoprotei > Thermoproteales > Thermocladiaceae > JAADER01. Next base: position 1,267 of record JAADDN010000035.1, read on the forward strand.
AATCCTGCTCTATACGACTTAGAGGAAAGTATTGTACTGAGGGTATGTAAAGAAATTATTGATCTTCTAACTAGTAACAATGAGAAAGGAGATCCAGCTGTTGAGGTTAGTGGTGGTGAACCAGGTCTAATACCAGGGCTTGTTATAGATGCTGCGACTATAGTCATAGAGCATGGAGTCATCGTTAAGTTATTTACCTCAGGTACATTAGCAGAAGCAATCAAAAAGATCATAGTATGCCTAGCTGAGCGTGTTGGCTGGAGTAGAGTACGTGAATTATTTGAGGTTCACATTAGTCTTCACACATTATCACCAGAGATTCACAAGAAGTTGACTGGTATAGAGACTCTTGAAGCTGCTAAGAGGGACCTCGAAATTAGGCTTAGAATTATACGTGAGTTATCTGAGATGGGCATAAGAGTTGGAGTACACTTCCTCGTCACTCGACTAAACTATCGTGAAGTCTGCAAAATTGTTGAGACAGTTCATAAACTTGGTGTATTCATGGTTAGCCTACTTAGACTCGTACCTCAGGGACGTGCGAGAGAGAACAGGAAAATCTTAGAACTTAGTAGGGAAGAGTGGTTAGAGTTCTATAGGCTAGACTTACAGCTTCTGGAAAAGTATGGTAACCTTATAAGAAATGGCTGTCCAATAAATTGGCTATTCCTTATAAGAGAAGACCTAGCCTACAGGTACCCACCGCCTAAGTGTGCAGCAGGAGAGACACATATCGCTATCGAGCCAGACGGCTCAGTAATACCCTGCAGTGCATTTAAAGATTTGAGACACATCTACTCATTCGGAAACGTATACAAGCAAAAGCTAGTAGACATCTTAAACTCTGAGGAGAGAGAAAGATTCCTAAAGATTAAACATCACGAGATCCCAGAAAAATGTAGAAAATGCAGACACTTCACATATTGCGGAGCAAAATGCATCGCACAAAGAATATACAACGATATTAAACAACCAGATCCACTATGCACTATATTACACGGAGACAGCTCATAATACGACCATGATTATAAGAGCACTATTGTATCTGTTTCCTAAAGCCTTTTAGTAGGTTCCTAAATTAATAACAAAGGGATAACTAAACAGATGGCATAATATGCTTAGCCTCAATGCATAGATACCGTACAAACTGAAGAATGTACAACTCTCCTTATTCTTTACTATAGTTTTCAATTACATGAAGAAGACCTCATATACTCTTCAGTAAATTATTAACTCGATTTAGACATTTGAAGATCTTACGAGAAAGATTTTCAAGATTTTGTAATTTATACATTATATCTTTAGACCTTTCCTCAAGGTATACTCTTTGTGCTAATAGATCTGTCAAAGTTTCATCTAGATATGCTATTAATTTCCTGACATCTTTTAGTTCCTGACTATTTAGTATAAGATTTCCTAATATAGTTGCCCTTCTCTGGGAACTTCTCACGATATTTTCTTTAAGACCCTTCACTATTTCTAGAGCATTTTTAACGTATTCATACGAGGAGTATGTTGATTGATAGAGCTTTCTTAGCATACGTTTTCTCAGGTAAGACTGAGATAGTACACCGGTAATGGCAGAGCCAAATAGAGAAGCTATAAGCGATGCTTGATCTCGCGCTATAGCGGATCTTACTAACCAATATATAAGTAGACCCACAATAGCGCCTAAACAGGCGGAGACAATTATTAACAATAGAGAGTTAGAAAACCAGTAATATAACTTAGTTTTCCACCAACGTAGAAGCCTAAGTAGTTTATTCTGCAATTGTACCAGATCGTATTCAAGAGACCCTAAGAATCTCTCAAGACTTTTTTTAGCTACACTCATGGCTTAAGAGATGTATTTTTCATAATTTCGTACAGTATTAGATATTTCAGTAAGTGAACGTTATGCGATGCTTTCTCAATGTAGAATAGGGGCTTATTCAACTTAAGTACTGTCTTAAATAGTTGCAACCTTAAGTAGCGTAAGACAAAATTCACTAACTTTACTAATTCCTCTTGTTCTTTAGGAAATTTTTCTCTGAATGATTGTTCAGCATAGTTGAGTAATTCTCGTATAGATGTACGTTTAGGTTCAGAGAGGCTTCTCAAAAACTCCTCGAAACATAATGAAAGTTTTTCTATAGTGTTAGAGAGCGTCTCCGGGGCGTAACTGTGCCAGTATAACAGTAGTTTCTTTTCTTGAGTTTCGCCCATTTTTATTGTGGGAATAGCATCTATACGTACGTCAGCTATAGCTTCGTCTTTTCTTACATAAATACGTTTGTTTCTGGTAACGTTATATAGCATAAAAAGTATCAAACCATGATAACACGGGTCTAACTTATGACTAACAGGTGCGAAACCTCTCAGATGCAATGCTAGCCTTGTGCGTACTATGCCTGTCATATTTTCAGGCAATATTATGTACTCACGTGAAAACACAAGAGCTGCCGATCTAGGTTCTAATACAAGATCCCCGTTTGACAGATTAATGAACTCTTCATTATCTACTAAGAAAGCTACATTTCCAAGTCCTATTTCGTAGGATGCTGCAGAAAGGCTCTCTTCCTGGAAATTAATTATATTAGGCGTGCCAACATAGTACTTAAATCCTACATAAGGAGATCGTATCTGTGAACCTCTGCACGACTCGCTTGGTTCCTTCTTAATACTGCCATACTCCTCTTCTATTCCACTCTTATACACGAATTTCAAAGTAGTGTAAATTAACAGCAATATCGACCAAAGTTTTTCATATGGTATTTGTTCTCCGTCAAGGAACTTTTCAAAATAAAGCTTATTGTATTCTTCTATTAACATATCATAGAGACGTACGTGTTCTCGAGACGCACATGGAATACGCTTACTGAATATGGCACGTATAATGGGAGCTGTTACTACACCCCCACGAAATATATGCTCCTCCGCTGCAAAGATACTCAGCATATTCTGTCATTAACATATCGGCTGGACTCATTTAAAAGCATCTATGAATAATCACTCCTAAATAACGTATCTCGTTGCCCATTCAGAATCTAAGATCTTCAACCTCACTTGCGTCACCGGATGAAGTGGTGACACAAGACAGATTGAAAAACCATGAGACCATTCTTAAAACAATGAGAAACAATGTAAATCATTGTCATTATCCTGATCGCCCACCGGATGAAGGGGTGCCCTATCCTGACTTGGCGAGGATGATGACAACTCTGTTAACCATTCCAAAACACTTCCGGACTAGAACTTACACCCTCTTCAAAACCCTTCAATCTCACTTGGTGCACCGGATGGAGTGGTGCACCAAGAGAAATTGAAATGTCTAGTTTAGTCTGAGAATACTTTCGGACTTGGAATTTACATTCTCTTCAGTAGTTGGGTGTGACTGGTGCACCGCACCATCCGGTGCACCAGTCACAGACTCCTCCTGTAACCCATTACCTACCAGACCGAAAATATTTCAAAACCATTCTTAAGGTCTTAAGAATGCTAGCATTCTTATTCAGAAAGCCTTAAAAATGGTGACTAAAGGAGCTTAAAATGAGGGTTAGATCTTGATGACCTCTCTAACACGCAGAATAGCTCTTGGAATAGGAATCGCTATAGCAGTAGCAATAATTGTAGTACTCTTACTACAGCATGGTATTACAATAAGAATACCATGGATAGAGAAGAAACATGTTGTTTGGAGGAACGTCGAGTTCATAACAACAGAATTAAGATTTGGAGTAAACTACACAATGATATGCACAATACATAAAGGACCAAACTACTATTGTAGTGATGGTGCGGTCTATGATGGTGCTGTTCCTGGATCTGTCTATAGAATCATTGGTTGTGTTAAATATCCTGCAGAGATAGGAATTGGAGGTAGATGTGGTGGTATCAATCTAAATTTGCCAGGATGCTATAACGTGACACTTTACATATACAGGAATTATGATGTGTTTGTTATAGTTTATAAGAACAGAACGGGAACATATAGATATACTTACAAGATAAGATGCGGATATTGTACAACTAGAGAACTTGAAAGTCTATTTCAACCATGTCCAGCATCTAAACCAAGTACTCTATTAACGGTAGGAATAGAGGTACCAACATATAGAGCGGATCTCAAACATAATAGACTTGTTAGGATTAATTATACGACTACGAGCGGATGGTTCATAGTGTACAAGATTAGGTGACCCCTCCCGGGGCTGAAGGCCCGGGTTTGCTATTATCCTTCGCTATCTTTTGCTAGTAACTGTTTTATTTGTCTAGTATCGTACTGCGTTTAGTATGGCTGAGCTTGCTGAAGCTGTCAGGATCGATCCAGAGTACTTTATGCGTCTCATGCGTAGAGGTAGTAGAGTCTGTAAAGGAATGATGTTTTTCCTCACATTAATGATGTTGATATTAGCAGTAGCCTGTGCCTCAATACCTCTCCTGCCTGGTCTCATATTCTTCGGCTATTATATACCCTGGATGGGAATATTCTACTACGCGTATAAGATATATGACTTCTGTCTTAGAAAAGTTCGTGAAGGACAGGGCGAGAAGCTTGCTCAGTTCCTGGAGAAGCTTGAGCTTAGGAGAAGAATAGAGGCATCACCATACGAGAACCAGCCTAGCATCATAATAGTGATACCACCAGTAGTACTTCCAGGATCACCAACAGAACTCGCAGCATTACTATACCTACTACCATTCGCAGGATACTTACTAACATTAAAAACAAGAGAAACATATCTAGACCTAGTAAAACACTTCCAAGAAACCAACCCCTCCCCAACCCAGACCAAGTAAATACATCTCATTTATAAATGGGTTCCATTTACACGACAACTTTAACAGCCATTAAAGACTTCGCTAATGGCTATTAAATATTTCAGGCTGCTGAAAGAACTCTTTCAGCAAGATGAAAGATATTACCAACATAGAATCCCAATAGTATAGAGATCCTCTGTATATAGAGGTTCTCTTTATTGGTTTCTATTTCCAATTCTATCTCTAAATCTTTCTAATGTTCTAACTAGTATGCGTGTTGCTTCTTCAGCTGTACAAAATATGTAACACACTATACCCTGAGCAAT
>JAADDN010000033.1 GCA_013153895.1 Thermoproteota archaeon
TTTGAGACAATGTTAGATAACGATTCTAAGAATATTGTTCTATTAGTAATTTTGAAGAATGGTCTATAAAATACTATACTAATATCCTTACCGAGAGATGGAGGTACAGGATTGACAAATAATATTGTGAAGAATGCTGTAACTATAGTAAATACTAGAAATAATTTTCTCATGTTAGTACTATGAACATTATTATATAGTTTTCTAAATGCGTATATTGATGCAGCTATGGTTAGAGGAAGAATATTATAAGAATAGCAGAAACCATACATGTACATGTAGATCCTATTTGAAAACCATATCTCAGCCCATGGTACTAATGTAAGTACAAGATAATCATCTAATGACCAGAGTGGAAGCAAGCCTTGAGCTGACAGGAAGGTAAGTGTATATATAAATTTATGACCCATATATACTGTGAAAGAACTTCTAGTGTAATACCATCCTTTAAAGGGAAAGGTATGAATAGGAGAGAAGTATGGTATTATTACGAATACTGACAAGAACAGCCAAGTGATTGATAACATTATTAGTAATAGTCCAGTCCTTACATTAACATCGCTTTTCAGATTATTTAGAAAGAGTTTTATATCAAAGTTATATCTATATTTTAAAGATCTGTATAGTAACCAGAGACCTATACCCAAGACTCCGAGAGAGATATCCTCTTTACACATTAAGGCAAATAAGGAGCATATTAGTGCAAGAAGATGATTATTCTTCTCTATATAGTAGATTGTTAGTAAGAGTAGTGGTATAGCGAAAATGGAGGGGTGAAAGTCGAATGCGTTTATACCGTGTAGACTTGGGTTTGAAAGATATAGCATGGCAAATAGAAGTGCAAGAGCCTTGTTCTCTAGAATCTTAACTGAGAGCTTATATATTATGAGAGCTGTAATTCCTAGGGTAAAGGTCTGTAATAGTAGTAGGGTTAATGCATTGGGGAACAGACAGTATAGAGGAGCTATTACGAATAATATTGGGGAATTATGAACAGCAAAATGTGATATTGGAATAGTCATTCCATAGACAAAAGGTCCTTCAGCATTATTAACTAACAACATCCTGTACTTACATAATGTATATAATGATTGCATAAATACTCCAAGATCAAGACCTGTAGTATTGTATGTTATGTGTTCAATATATTGAAAATATGAAAAATAGAATACATATGCTATAATAGATACTGATAAAGCTATATCAAATATGCGATCTTTCTTCATACTGTTAACACGTTTATCAATGTTAAAGTGAATAATCCAAACCTTACTTTGAGAGATCTTTCTAATCTTACTTCCCTAATCTTTATAATCTTATTATCAGGTGTCATAATGTAAGTTCCATTTTTAGAAGAAAGATCTCTTAACACTATTGATGATTCTTCTCTCAATATTACGGCATGTTTTCTCGAGACCGTGGGATCAGGTATTACTATAGTATTTTCAGGACTTCTACCAATAGTGACTTCTCTAATAGATAGGAGATCTATATAAAGATCGTAACCACATATCTTCTGTAGAGGAGATTCTAGAAATCTAAAATGGAGAATGTTCGCTTGAAATTTCATAATCGAATTACCGTGCAGATTAACTCTAGTTATTCACTTTTTAATATTTTACCTTCTTCTCCTTTTTGCTCTTGCAATTGCTATCGCTACTATTGCTATTATGATGAATATTACACAGATTATCTCTGGTATGTGCTTATACATTATTGTTACAACTGTCTCACGTACTGTTAATGTTATTGATAGGCTTTTACTTAATGTTGGTATTTTTCCTATGCTTGCTAGAACTAGAGGTTTAGGTATGTATATTAACATTAGTGTTGCTCTATATTTTCCTACTGGTGCTGAACTATCAACTTCTAGGAGATACGTTAGCTCTACTGTTTCTCCTGGGTGTAGTTCTCCTATTATTATCTGGTTTGCTGTCATTGCTGCTAGTGGGTTGTTCTGTGGTACGTGGAATGTAAATACTTTAGGTATCGATAATATTGCTTTTACTCCCTCAAGTTCAGGTCCGCTAACATATTTTAGATCTATTATGAGTATTGCCTTACTTGATCCTGGGTAGAAGTCTATCTCCTCAATTCTTTCAATCTTAAATACTGGCTTTGGAAGAACTTTTATATATGTAGTATAGTTCTCAACCTTGTTATAATATTGTAATTCTACTGTTAGTTTATACATTCCAGCAGTTATATTATCAGGAACGTTAAACATGAAGACTAGAGGAATCGTACGTCCTGGTGGTACTGCTGGTAGTGTTATCTCTGTTATGTTTGGTGTATATGTCGTGAACTCTCTAGGTAGTATTAATCTAACTGTGACGTTTTTTGCATATACTGGACCTACGTTGAGTAGTGTTATGTTAAGTAATACTCCATACATTCCTGGAAGTACTGCTGGTGGTGTTGCTACTGCTGATACTATCTTTATCTTTGGTTCATTTATGATTATTTTTGCTATATGTCTCTCCTCTACGTGATCGTATATGAAGTATATTTCTAGAGGATATTTTCCTTCAGTCACGTTTGAGAGTACTGATACTATGAATGTTACTGGTATCTCATGTCCTGGTAATACTGTTCCAATGTTCTTACATGTGAGACCATTACCTTTTAAGGGTGGTCTTAATCTTATACATACGGTCAAGTTATTTATTGCTGTATCTGGTATAAACATTACTGTGAGAGGAACATTACTATATCCTGGTCCTACAGTCATGACTTCTGTTGGTGTTCCCCAGAATACTGTTACACCACTGAACTTTACCTCTGGTATACATATTCTGAACGTTGTGTTCAGGTTCCAGGTTGTCTTTATGCCGTACGTCACGTATAGTGTCTCACTGTAACATCCTCCTGTAGCATTATTGTAGAGGTTTACTACATATGTGAGAGTTACTGGTCTTCCTGGTGGTAGTGCTGGTAAGCTCGTGTTTAAGTATCTCACTATCTTTCCATTCTTTGTAGCATATATTGGATATCTTAGTCTAAGTCTAAGCTTAACGTTGTATAGCGTCTCGGTGCCTGTGTTCATTATTATTATTGTTAGAGGTATGTTCTTCATACCTGGACCAACAATCTCGAAGTTCTTTCCTCCTAAATATGCTCCGAGAACCTCTATTCCTAACGTTCCTATTATTGGAAGCTTCTCCTCGTATATTGTTGATGTCTCCTCACCAAATAGTCCCTGCGTTGTCACGTAGTATATTCCATAGTATATTACTATCTTGAACTTGTATAGTCCGCTTGGCAATGTTGGAGCTATCGTTAGGTAAAATATGCATGAGACATTGCTTCCTGGACCCATGTATGGTATGTGACATATCTGAGGACCACTAAACCAGTCTACACCTTCAGGAAGGTTCAAGGTTACTCTAACGTTCTTGAGGAAATATTTCAATCCCTCCACCTTTGGTAAGAGTACGACCACCTTAAGTACCGCTGGACTCGTGCCTGGTCCAGGAACTTTAGGCTGAAGCCAGTACGCGTATGCTACAGGTCTTATGCTCACTGTAGCTGTGTTTCCACGCGTTATGTTCACCAGTTGACAGTATCCTACGTTGATGAGAGTTATAAATATTATTAAGGCTGTCGTAAGTAGTATCTTAGATATATCTCTAGACATTCGTTCCATGTCGAGGAGATCATGGTAATGTAATATAAGCATTACTCGTTAGACATGTCAGACATATCACGATGCGTATTACATATATACCTCACATCAGACACAGACACGTGCAGAAATTAGATAGAGTAACGAGAGGCTACATGATCAGGATAACTATCGTTCTATCTCTACTAGCAATGTTAGCAATGTATACAGAGACAATGATATTACCAGCATTCCCAAGATTGATGAGAGAATTTCATGTACGTGAGTCAGATATAGCATGGATACTTACAGCATACTTGCTTAGTGGTGTAGCATCAACACCATTAATGGGTAAACTTAGTGATATATATGGTAGAAAGAAGATCCTCCTCATAGTTCTGACAATATATGCAATAGGATTAACATCATGCGGATTCTCTTACACTTTCTCATCATTAGTAATGTCTAGAGCAATACAGGGTGTAGGAATGGCAATGTTCCCGATAGCGTTCAGCATAGTTAGAGAACAGTTACCTATGGAGATGGTTCCACTAGCTCAAGGAATGATAAGCGCCATGTTTGGTATTGGATCAATAATAGGTCTAGTAGTAGGATCACACGTCATAGAGTGGTATGGGTGGAGAACACTGTTTCATACTGCAGCAATATTGGCTTGGGGTCTCATACCTGTAGAACATTTCTTAATTGAGGAGAAGTATAGACCTGTAATATCTGCAAGGATCGACTATATAGGTATAATGCTCATATCTGCAGGTACAGCATTCCTCTGTTATGCTTTTGAGGTAGCTGCACACTATGGATGGACTTATAGTGCAGTCATATGGTCAATAATTACTGGATTAATATGTTATATAGCGTTCATAGAGTGGGAGAGATATACTCCTGATCCTGTGGTTCCATTATCAAGATTGAAAGAGATAAACGTGCTTGTAAGTAATCTGGCTGGAGTTGTTGCTGGTCTAGGAATGTTCATGTTCTTTCAAGTCTTCGTAATATTTTTACAGCTTCCTAAACCTGCAGGTCTTGGATTAACCATAGTTGAGACTGGTTACTATATGACTATACCTGCACTAACAATGTTAATTACTTCTGGACTTATTGGTAGGGTAATACCTAAAATAGGTGTAAAACGTTCACTACTGATATCATCAATATACTTAGCTATAAGTGGAGTGATATTTCAATTAATAGATCTACTTAACCTCTGGCAAGTCATTGCAGCTGCTTGCTTAGTCATGTCTGCTATAGGAGCTCTACTAGTAAGTTTAATAAACTTACTAGTCCTATCAGTACCTATAGAGGAGGTTGGACTACTCACAGGAATAAACATGATACTCAGATATGTAGGAGGATCACTAGGAACAGCATTAGGAGGATACCTACAATCAACAATAACTACAACAGTACTACTATACATGCTTGGAAAGTTCATACCACTAACATTTGCATCACCAACAGTAGTTAAGATATCTATGCTCGTAGTTACAGGACTTGGAATAATAATATTCCTACTATGCTTAAAAGCGAAAGAGATATTTCAGAAGAGAGCATAGATACGAGCCTTCAATGAACATAGTATAGATTTACAGGACTCAGCTCTGCTCCTTAATAGACAGTCAGTATATAATTGAAGACGAGTCAAGATATCACATATGAGAGCAATCTCTATACATAGCTTAGGATCTTTCTTAAATATTGATTCTATAACCTTTCTAACATATATATCATAAATCTTATCAACAACTTTTAAAATATTGTTAACATCTGTTGAATAATTTTCAATAACATTCTTAACACTCTCAATAATCTTCTTAAGATCTTCACTAAGAGATATGCATCTAGGAGCCATATAGTATATTAAATAATGATGATATGATATACATTCCTCACTTATTAACATATTATTAATAAACTTGAGAAATTCATCACAGTTTAATAATTTTTTAATAGTTTCAAAATCTTGAACACATTTTTCAAAGCTTTGTTTAAAATCCTCACAATTCTCTAACTTATCTTCAACACATTTACAAAATGTTAAATCACTAGTCATGATTATCTTTATCTTTGTTAGTAATTATTAAAGAAGTATGGATGTGAGAGAGCTTAAGTATAGGATATGTATGAGCTGTGGCTCAAGATGTTGTAAGAGGTTTGACTATAAGACATGGTATGTACAGTTAACTTTGAGAGATATAGTTAGGATAGCTGAAGGATTAAGAGAACCTATAGATGAAGTTGTTAGAAAATATGTTAAAATAATTAACTATGGTACATACATGATATTGACACTGAAAGCAGTAGATGGAAAATGCATATTCTTAACAGATAAAGGATGCTCAATACAGAACTTTAAACCAATAGCATGTAGAACATATCCAGTATATATACCAGGAACATACATAGATCCAGAATGCCCATTATCAAGATATCCAGAACTACTTGAAGAAGAAGTAAAAAATGTAGAACAATACATAAAAGAATTTAACGAAACAAGACAAATACTAGAAAACAAGAACCCAAAAACACCTCAACAAATAGCAGAACTAGCAAGACACATAACAAAAAGAAAACTAGAAGAAAGTCTTTAAAACCACACAAGAAAAATAACACAGACCAGCCGGGGTGGCCGAGCCAGGCCCAAGGCGCGGGACTGGAGATCCCGTCCCCGTACAGGGGGCGTGGGTTCAAATCCCACCCCCGGCGCC
>JAADDN010000172.1 GCA_013153895.1 Thermoproteota archaeon
CGTTTTATACTAGATGTGATAGTCAATATATATTTTTCTGTTTAACTAATGTTTTCATTCATTGTGTGAGCATATCTTTATATATATATCGGGTTCGTTTTATTATTTATTTGGTGATAATATGGATAACTCGGCGTCTTATATAGGTAGAGTTAGAGTATTCGAGTATATGGGGGAGGTACGAGGATATAGTGTGGGAATACCGATAAAGATAGCGAGAAGGCTCGGTCTTAGGAAAGGAGATAAGGTATTGGTTGTTATATCTAAGAAGCTTGACTGGTACCACTTAATCGACTGGTATAACAATCCAAAAGCAAGAGAGCTATGGCAGTTCGTACCTAGAGAAGGAAAAATATTCCTATGTGAATCCAATGCAGCTCCCGTCACTCTTTGCCGTGACATGGGCTTCTCACACTAGCTTATGCATGTTTTTGATGTTCTTATTCAGAACATGGGTACGATAGCTTAATATGTTTCTTCTAAGTATTTCGTAAAATTGGTGAAATAATGTACATTAGGATAACTGAGGATGCTGATTTACTAGAGCTTAGCAGAGACTATATGAGATGCTCTGAAGAACTACCATACAGTTTTGATTACTACCTCGCACGTCTAGTACATCAACTTTCTCCAATCGTTATGAGAATAGTTGGGGAGACACAGAGCGGTGGCTTTATGACTTCTATGATTATTGATACTATGGTTAGTAGTGATACCGAAGATTTTAACGCTCTAGGTATTCTACTACTGAGTATTATTCGAGGATACAGTAATGCTAAGAAGAAAGGCTATCTGCGGATGGATGGAGTTGTCGAATCAATACGTGAGCCGTATAAGGAGTATCGAGTAACCATACAGCCCATAGAGAGACCGTCCTATGGGGATGTCAGAGTAAGATTTGATAATTATTTATCAACCATATATGTCGAGGGAAGCCTCTCTGCAATTAATAGAATACGTGAAGCCCTCGTATGTACTAGAAAAATCGAGCATCGTCCAGTATTTAATGTACACGTATTCGATAATGAACGTGAATGCAGAGACTGGAGCATGTATCTGGGTTGTAAGAAAAAACCAGATTACAGGGTATATGTTTACGGTCTACCCTACAGAGCACACGTAATGCTTATACCGGATACGGAGCCTCCAGCACGAGTACGCAACTCCTACGCCGATTTCTTCACTCCGTGTCAATGCACCAAGTCTAAGGTAGGATGGAATAAATGGATATATGCTGTCATCTATCCGGACGAGCTGGAAGAGATTATCAGAAAGTCCGGGCTACCGCTTGATTCTTTAAAGAACGTTTCTTAAGCATATAGTATTTTCTACTTGCTTCCTTCACTATCTTCGTGACAATCTCCCAGCTATTATATCTATGAAGCCATATATGAGGAACATAGACAGCTCTATCCCTGTTCTGGAAGTACATGTCCTTGCTAACCACGAAGCATCCAGTTCTCTCCGCATACTCCAATAACTCGCTATCACTAGCAGTCTCTGGAAAATCTTTGTACGGCTCAAAAACCAGAAATCCCCTACGCTTTAATGGTTTTGAAATCCAAGCTACGTTCACGTCAATAATAAAACAGACGGGGCTTCTATTCGACTCCATTTTCATCACCATAATAATGCTACTTGGAACCGATTATACATAAATGTATCGAGAGAACAACACCCGCTCTCCCAAGATAAGACCGGATTACGCCGTGCGGTTCACCGGGTAACACGTTAGGTCATTGCGGGCATCATGTAGAAGTATTGTTTTACACAGTATAAAAGAAGCCCGTTCTCCATGATAGCTATTCTAGGGCTGGTGGCAATATGAAGTAGTATTGTTACTGGGTGGTTTCTATAATTATTAATTCAGCAAACAACTATCTTATACAGGGACGGTATAATGCAAAGCCGTGAAAAACAGAGAAACGCCGCAGAGGAAGACACCGTATCCCGTGTTATAAGTATTGTAGCTAAGTACTATGTAGAGGGTATGCCGTTTGCATACCTAGTCGATAGAGATAAGCCAAATCCTGTAACTGCTGTTCTCTGTAACACTCACAAGTTATTCCTATATTATCATGAGAGAAACGATATAAGAGGAATAAATGTTTCAAAGAACTGCATAGAGCTTATTGTATCGGAGAAATTTCCGCCTATGCTTGTTATAATTGATATCGAAAAGAAAAACGCATACATCGTGTCTCCCTATTTTGAGGATTCAGGGAAGAAAGGGAATTCTGACATAACCGAGCATCCTATACATGGCGAGAACGGACTCGTAGACATATTTAGTAGAATACATGGATGCAGCAAAATAGTACTACGATACATTATAGGTGAAAAACTACGTATTGAAGATATCGAAGAAATCATCGTACCGCTTATGAAAGTAGTGCCGGAAAAACAGGTGTTTGACCAGTTATTACTAGTCTATGGCTCTATAGTGTACGCTATAGAGAACAAGCTCACTATAATATATGCTGATTACAACTTATCACTACCAGATTTAAGTGGAAAGAATAAAGAAATGCTAAGAAGAGCTGACAAGTACAAAAGCTATCCAAAATACATTATCGCATCCGATGGCACGGTATTTACTATTCCAGAGCCACTTAGGAACTCCTACTACGATGAGGAAAACCAGCTCCTATACTATAGTCCACGGAGAGAAATCCCTGAAATAATACGCAAGAGACTAGAGGAACTAGGTCTTCCCGGCCTACCAGTAGTAATTGGACTATATGTATAAAAGGTGAGGCGGTTGACTAGTACCTATGTGCAAAAAACATCTAATACATATATAAAAGAAGATGAGTACATGAACAACATACTCTACAGGCTACCTGTAGAGCTAGTTCCAGTAATCACGTACCGCTACAGTCTTAAGCTGAAACAACACGGGCTTCTACAGTTTCTTCTGAACAATATACGGCATGAATACGACTTAGGAACTGATAACGCTTGGAACTTTTTTGTATCTGTACATTGTCTTCTATGTAGAAAAGAGGGTAGGTTGCCAAGGAGAATTATTTATCCTGACTTCGTAGATGTAAGGGAATACTATCGAGAGATAGATGAAAATGTGTTCTTACTGGACATTCTAGCAGACTATATAATGTACAATATTGAGCTGTACAAAGATATAATGAATCACAAGGAGTACGAGTGGATAAAAACCTCAATACCTGAAACACTAAAACATACTAGCGATAGTATCGAGTACACCATGAGGGATGGAATCAAGAGTATAATGAGCACTATAAACCTACTAGCATATAGAAAACACGTTCCTGGAGCAGTATTCTTTGGAAAAACCCTCTTCCTCCTATCTAGTCGTGGTGCTAAAGTCTATACTGTTTCAGAGTCATCCCCTGATACAACACTAGATAATCTCATAAGCGAGAAACAATACGACCTAGCAGTACAGTTGAAACCCAAAGTGGTTGATACTCTCATAAGGAGACCAGTCTACGAAGCCGTTCAGATGCTTCACTATATTGAGAAGAGGCTACGTAACGATATTACTTATTCTACTATTATAGGTACGGGTACTATAGTGAGAAGAATACAGCTAAGTGGAGAATTTATCGAAATCCGCTACTCGCCTAAGAATTCCCTAGACATAGGAATCTTCCCACTCGATGCTGAGGAGTATGTAGTGTCCCTGAAGCCCAATGCTAAGAAAGACGAGGTACGCGATGTTCTTATGAGCATTAGAAATGAGGTATTACATGAAATAGAAGTGCCCGACCCCTTCAACGCAGAGGAGCTAATACTCTCAACTTATTGGGTAAAACGATTAATGCTAAATCTAGGAATACCGTACGAATACCTAGTACCGTTACTTCCTCTCGTTATAGATGAGAAGCCCGTGAAGAAGAAGGATTACATACTATATACAATATATAGTGGGTATTCTAGAAAAACCATCGAAATAGTGAGCACAAACAAGGGATTTGGTTGGCTGGTACTGGATAATGATAATCGAGTATTAAACATCCCTACTCCAGCAGTTGCTCTTCTAAGGTTCTATGATATCTTGAAGGAACGATTCAGTTATAATAATGTATTGCTTAAAGCTGTA
Source organism: Thermoproteota archaeon (assembly GCA_013153895.1). GTDB lineage: Archaea > Thermoproteota > Thermoprotei > Thermoproteales > Thermocladiaceae > JAADER01. The sequence continues at coordinate 4,085 of JAADDN010000172.1, forward strand.
AACTTCATAATAAATAATATGCGGATACAAAATCTTAAGACTAGTGAGCTGAACTTTGAAGCACCCGAAATAAGTTTCCTAACACCTAGTGATAAGCTGGTTAAGGTAACAACTACCAATGCGTATAGAGGTACCCTTGCAGATGAATTAACTCTTTCGGACAATTTATGCCGTGTATGGATTGTAAATATACGTAACGGCAAGGCAAGAAGAGTTCGGAAATCGGTTACTCTCAGAGATAATTCTTATGTAGTGGTGTATAAGAGCAATATCTTCGGCATGAACACTTACAGAATAATACCCCTACATATACTGTTGAAGAGAAACATGGAGAGCACTATACTCTTCAATAACTATAGTGGAAAACCACTAGTACAGATAGGAAATATTATCATATATTCGGAGTAATAATCATGCCGTTTTTATTGTAGATTTAGATAAAGAATAATTAGGATGAGTAGTTTGCAGGAGGAAGCGTATAGAAACAAACATAATGTAAAAAAGCTTTTACGTTTAACATTGAACTACTTCATAAACGGAGGCTCCCTACTATACTATGTTAAGACAGGAAAATATAACCCGTTAGCTGTAGTACTAGCAGAAATTACACCATTAGTAGCAGAAGAGCCGTTAAGCAAGTCTAGTGGCATCCAGATTAAGGAGAATAGCTTTGTTATAACTGGTTACGATGAAAACGAGAAGCCTACAGTCCTAGTAGTAAATATTAGGGAGAAGAAAGCGTATAGGTATAGAGTATCGTCTGAAACCTTAGTGCCGATAGAGATGAGAAAATACGGTATTGGAGATGCCATCAAAGAGCTTCTGGCGTGGCGTAAAGCAGAGGTCTTTATGCTTAGGAACATAACGGGTAGTAGGCTGAGTAGCAGAGAAATAGATGAGATATTCACATATATCTTCGCAGATGTTCTCGGAGAACTACTACATGAGAGCCTGAAAGCACCTATCAGTCTACCATTATCTAGTAATAGTAACGATAATGAATTCAATACATCAATTATAAAGTATTTCGTGGCGGCATATGGTTCTATAAGATACGCAGTCGACAATAATCTCGTGCTAGTATATGCTAGTAGAACTGGGGAATTAGACCTTAAAATACCTGACAATATCATACGGGCAGACTCTATGAAATCATATCCAGCATACATTACATGCAAGGATGGAACATTATTTACTATACCGAGACCACTTAAGAACTCCTTCTTTAGTACTGAGAAAGAAATACTGTACTACGAGCCGAAGAATATTCCTGAGAAGATTATAGAGCTATTCTCGATAACCAAGTACAAACTACCTGTAATAATGGGTCTCTACATCTAGATGTTAACAAACCACTAGTATATAGAAGAGTACACGTACAGGTAGCCATGGCCATACTTTATTATTTCTAACAACTATTTTCTTTCATAAGGGGGCAAAAGAAATGCGTATGACTACGGGGTTGAAGCAACAGAGTAGAAGTTCTAGTTGTTTTACGCATCTTATCAACACTATTCCCCTAGAGATTGCAACATCTATTACAACTAGGTATTTGTATAGATTAAAACAGAAAGGACTACTACATTTACTCTTAGAAGGTATCCGTGCTCATACAGATAACGAGGAGGCACTATGGAACTTATTAGCGTCTGTTCATACTCTGCTTAGAAAATCTGAGGGAAAAACATGTTTTCCATCAATTATAACGCCGCAGAACCAGTATAGTTACTGGATTGACACACTAGTAGATTATGCACAATATAATCTAGACATGTACAAAGACGTGCTATCACCAAAAGAGTACCAACTCCTAAGAGAGACTATACCAGAAGTACTAGAGATAAAAGCTCTAAACAGGGTAGAGGAGCTGAAGGACGCTATCCGCTCCGTTATCGGGCTTATTACTCTAGCAGGATACAGGAAGAATATACCGGGTTTACTCATGCTAGACAACATCCTACTGCTGAAAGACAAGAATGACGCCGTAGCTCTGTTTAACCCCTACATGTCCACTACAGTTAGAAGGATACTCAGCTCTTTCCACGGTTGTACCGTGAAGCTCGGCGTTAGATGGAGTATTATAGAGAGTATTATCAAGAAGGAATCTATCGTGGTAGCGTTCCGCAAACTACACTATCTTCTAAGAAGAGGATGCCAAGATGTAGACTATACAGTAACTCTTTTGGATAAAAGTATAAGTTACACGATATATGCTGGTAAAAACTTTATCCGGATACAG
>JAADDN010000106.1 GCA_013153895.1 Thermoproteota archaeon
ATCTAGGACAGTATGCGTAATCTATAGGAACTATAGCACCACACTGAGGACACATCCTACTAACAGGAGCAGTAGCCTGAGACTGCTGACCCGGCATAAGTTGAGGAGATGTGTATGAAGGCTGGGATTGAGAACCCATTATTTGTGAAACCGAGGGTTGCTGAATGTGCGATGAGCTTAGCACAGGTTGAGGATACTGTTGCTGTGATGCTACCACCGTTCTGGAATAATCATGAGGCGCTCCAGGCTCGATCGATCCATAGGGATGATATGGACCATAGCGCATATAGGGTCTACGTGTTATCGATCTACCATAGAGGGACAATCCTCTATTCACACAGTAGAAGGCCGCAGCTGGTATAACGAGGACCCCTCCTATTATATACAAAGTAGCCATTAGATGTAAAATTGAGCCAGCAGTGGCCAATATAGAGGAATTTCCGCTAGATGTAAGCTGAGCAATACCCATAAGAAATGAGCTAAAAGATTCAAGATTTGATCCAAACACTATATAGTGAGCTGCAGCAATTATGAAAGCTATTCCTCCTAAGATATCCGATACCGTAATAAGCAGAGTGTTTGTTGAAAAACCAGTCCTTAAGAGAAGAGCTATTCCTCCCATTATTATTGCCACTCCAAGTATATTAAACGTTGGTATTGGAGTAAGAAAAGCTCCACCAATTATGATAAATATAGGACCAACAACATTATTTCGTGCTGTCAATAGTAAACCTATAAGAAACATTATTCCTGACATTAATACATATGTACCATACTGCGAAAACATCTGTAACACACCTGCTGAGGAGGCCATTAGTAGGCAACCTAGTATTATCATTAGCAGTGGTATAACTCCGAGATACTTCTCAAGCGACTTTATATTAACTTGTCGACCCCTAATCACGTTTGCGGAGCATTTTATTATCATTAATGCTGCATAATATGTAGCTAAACCAAAAACTATGAAGAATCCGGCTATGGCTTCTGCGACTGCGGGAACCTGTTGAAGTCTGCTAATGTAATCAATTATGGCTTTTCCAGCGATTTCTGAGGATGTTGCTAGAATTATTAGAGTTATCGCTATTAATATTCCTCCCACTCCTCCTAATACTCTCAACATACCTTCATATTTTTCGACTGCAGTTGACATGTCTGATATCTATTCTCTAACTGGTTTATATCTATTAATATCCTCACCTTTCGCATACGTGTAACCATCTTAGTTCGACTTCATGATATAGACATATTCATCTTCTAAGGAATGGAATAGTAATATTATCAACTATCATAAATAGTATTATAGAAAGTATCAATACTACAAAACTAAAAATACTTACTAATTTAAGAGAACTAATTAGTAGATTATAATAATTCGAAAGTAATAAGTTCAAAAACTAAGTTAGTTTGTTTTAAAAGAGATATTACGATTTACAAGATTCAGTATGATTGTGGAGAACGAATATTTAATAAGTCCTCTCTATGCTGAGATGTGAGGTAGAGATGAAGGTCCCATACGTGAGGGAGGAAGTTGAAATACCTGAGGGAGTTGATGTACAGGTTGAGTCGGATGGTAGGTTAGTTGTTAAGGTTAAGGGTCCGTTAGGTGAGATTGTTAAGGATTTTGGTAGTGTTCCTATACTTGTAAGGAAGGAGGATAATAAGCTTGTGTTAGAGACCTATTTTGCTAGGAAGTTTGAGCGTGCTCTTATTGGAACTATAGCTGCGAGAATAAGGAACATGATTAAGGGTGTTACTAAGGGCTGGAGATATAAGCTCAAGATAGTTTACTCTCACTTTCCAATAATGGTTAAGGTTCAGGGAGATAAGCTCATAATTGAGAATTTGCTAGGTAGGAAAGATAAGATAATTCTACAGATACCTAAGGGAGTTAAGGTTCAGGTTACTAAGGATGACATAATAGTTGAGGGAATTGATAGAGATGTTGTAAGTCAGTTTGCTGCTAATATAGAAGAAGCAACAACCTTGAGAGGAGATGAGAGACCATGTCCACATGGTAGAGAAGGCGGACCTGGAGTACTAGATGGAATATATGTATATGCTGTAGAGCATGTTAAAGCGTGAAGAGTCTTCTCCTTAACCTATCATAGAACCTGTAACTTCTAGTTCGTATAAATCGTATAGATCTATCAGCTCTATCCACAACTATTTTCTGAGCTCTACCGTAGAGAATACCATCACAAACAATCATACAGTCTCCCCTAGATTCAACAGTGATCCTTATATCTATTGGATGAACTATAGGTACTAAAGCTGGTGAGAATGGTGCGACAGGGATGATTACTTTAACAGTCTGTATACGATAATCAACTACAGGACCTCCAAGAGCTAGTAAGTATGCTGTTGAGCCTGTTGGTGTAGCTACTATGACACCATCCATTCTTCCCTGAAGTACTACTTCACCACTTGGTTCTGTTACATAGAATTCTACTATCTTTCCTGGATTTACATATCTCATGACTACTTCATTCAATGTTATTATTTTTTCATTATCCATGTATGTATATATTAGAGATCTCTCATCTATGCTGAATCTACCATTCTTAAGATCTTCAAACACTTCTCTACTTATCTCATCGACAGTTATGTCTGCGAAAAAGTTTACTTTTCCAGTACCTATGTGAAATATTGGTATATTTAACATGTCTTCTCTCATCATAGCATCATCATGTACGTACTGTAGTATGGAGCCGTCTCCTCCAAGTATTATAACTACGTCAGGTCTAGGATCTAGCTCGCATATTCTTACGTCTATTCCTACGTCTCGACATAGGCTTACTATCTTGTCAATGTACTGTCTATCCCTATCTCTATAATATATTAATGATGCAAGCTCTATCTGTCTCATACATGTGACTATAGTTAAAAGACCGAGACTAATATGTGATACGTCATGTCATGTCCAAGATGTGGCTCAACGGACATAGCCATATCTGGAACAGAGACTCTAACGTTCAAATGTAAGAAATGTGGATACTCTTGGACTATTGATAGACGAAATTATGCGATAGTAAACACACCTTCAGGTCCAGTACACTGGACAGTCTACACATACTATAAGGAACTAGCATTACAAGATGCTATTGACATGATAATGAGCAATAAAGATGTTGACACAATAATTGAAGAACTTAAGAAAAATTATTCGAATTACTTATCGGAAGATGATATAAGGAAGATAGTTGAGAAGGCTAGAAAAATAGTAAAATATTTATGAAATACCTGCTCTATCACATAAAATATTTATGATAACTACCTCCTGCTCTGGTCTGAGATTAGATCTGAAAAATATGGGTATAGCTTCACGATAATGAATACTAGAGCTCAGACTAGTCAGGTAGATGAACGAGCCTGTTCCCAGTATAGCTTTCTCTACATCAACACCAATATTAGATCTTACAAATATCTTACTCACTTTAAACTTTTTCAATATATCTTCAATATCGTTAACTTTCTCAACTAAGACTCCACTATGTGGTCTCTTGTGAGAGCTCTTTATAGCTTTTCTTATAATTCCCCAAGCAGATGATTCATCAGCTCTGAGCTGTCTAATGTTTGAACCGTAGAGGAATATTGCTTTTTTAATATTGTTTAAAAATATGCATGATATGGCGTTTCTTCTTATAGATCTTGATATTAATAGTGAAGCTACTACAAATCTAGATACTATACCCTTCCTGTTAATGATCTCGTTCTCTTCTCCTATGAGGACAAATATTCTCATTTACATAGTTAGGAAGATATAGGGTTCTTCTTAAGTGATCCTGTGAGAGTAATAGTAACAGGTACTCCAGGCACTGGTAAGACTACTATAGGTAGAAGATTAGCAGATCTGCTTAATTATGATTATGTTAATCTTAATGAGGAGCTTGTTAGAAGAGGAGTGTGTAAGTATATTCCTGAGCTAGATACTCATGAGGTAGTAGATATCGATCAAGCAGAGAAGATAGCTGATGAAGTTCTTGATAGATCTTTGAACATTATTGTTGATACTATTGCTCTATCTATAATTGATCCAGATAGAGTAGATCTTGTCATAGTTCTGAGACTTCACCCGCTTGAGCTTTTTAAGAGATTGAAATCTAGGTCATGGAGAGGAGTTAAGTTATGTAGTAATGTTATGGCTGAGGTGCTTGATTATTTTCTTATAGAGGCTGTAGACTGTTTTGGTGAGCATAAGGTTGCTGAGATAGATACTACTGGGAAGTCTATTGATGATATTGTTAATGAGTGTTTAGAGATACTATATGGAAAAAGGGAGAGGAGGGTAGGTGTCGTGTCTTGGCTCTCCATCATTGATCCAAGTGTTCTCGTACGTCTTGACTTGTGTGCTAGAGGTGAGCTTGATGATGAGAGTGTTCTAGTAGTCGGCTGATGCTTTGCGTGCTAGCTTACGTATCTCGAATAGGAGCACACGGTTCCACCCAAATCTTTCAAGCCTCTTAACAATGTGCCTGAGTGCTCCACTACCAAATGATAATATTAGCACTCTCACAGCCTTACCTTCCTCATCTATGTATAGTCTTATTAGGACGCTCTTCTTACTTATCTCAGCTATATAGTCAAGCGTCTGAAGGTTAGATGGAAGGTACTTACGAAACTCTTTCTCAACGTTCTCTATATGTTTGAGATACTCCTCCGGAAGACTCTCAACTTCTACTATGTTCTTCACGCCAGCTATCTGCAGTTCCAGCAGCACCACGTCAGGATCTTTTCTTAGGTCAAATACTGCTATGCCATATACTCTAATTGCTGACACCCGACCTACCTATACCCTCGTTTATTAAAAAGCTTTTTGTTACTAATACCCTGATCCTCTACTAGACTATACTGCCAGGGGTATATAAAGGATACAGTCAATAACGTGATGTATACAGAAGTGAGAGGAGAATGATTTATATTTTTCATAGTAGGTTCATCAGGGTAGAAGAGCAAGCCATGTCTAAGATACTTCTAGATCCTCAAGAAGAGTACATAATACTTCCTGTTAGAGTAGTAGAGAAGCTTGTGAGGTACGCCTTAACGTTATGTCAAGATAGGTGTCCAACAGAGAGAGACCCAGAGACCTGTATATACCTAGTAAAGCTATGCAAGCTTCTCGGACTAGGTGGACCACCATGCTTAGAAGAGTATGAGAACTTCTCACCAATGACGTTTAGGACAGTTATAAAAGATATAGAGAGGAAGTATGGTATGAGGATTGAAGAGTTTCTAAGAAGAATGAGAAGTAGAGGACCTAGAAGTCTAGAAGAGAATACTGACCTAATGGAGGCAGAGTTTGCTCTAGGAGTCATGAAGGCTATGTCGAAGAAGGTACATATATATGTTGTAAAAGGTTCAGAAGTGAGGATAAGTATAGAGAAGGAGACTAAGGGACATGGCACATAGTAATACTCTAGTACTCATATATGCTGATAGACGTAGAAAACTGAAGTTCGAGATAGATGTAGACTGCATATCTAACATAGTTAGAGATCTCCTAGACGTAGAGAACGTATTTGACGTTGCATCACATATCGGTCTGATAGTTCAGACCATACTTGAAAAGATTGATGAAGGATATCAACCACGTAGAGCAATATACTCAGCACTGTACGTTCTCTTACAAGATCTTGGAGTAAGAAAATATTTCGACTTTGCTGAAAGAGTAGATAAAGCTTCTAGATGCGTCTCATATTGCGAGATTGAGTAGCTTATCTCGACACTATTCTACATAGGAGCTCGCTAACTATCTTCCTAATCTCTTCTAGAGAACAGGTCTTAGGCTTAATCATTATAACTCTTCCATCATACGCTATCCACATTCTATCGACGCCAAACCTCACATGCACTACCTGATTACCGATTTTGAGAGAAGTATCCCAAGAAGATCCTTCTAAAACTACTCTAGATATATCAGGATCAAGAATAGAGATCTCGAAAATCCTATGATTAAGCTTTACCTTCCTAATCATCATTATCTCAGCTCTCGCAGAACATATAGGATAACTAGTTAAAATAAGTAGCTGTACATGACCTCAAGATTACGTATAGCACACTCCTTCAACTTCTCTAGATCTCTATCAACAGCACAACTCCTAAGTTGAGAAAGTATAAGTCTAATATGTTCTCTCCTCCTCAAATCTGATAGAGGGGTCCAACATTTAAACAACCTACAGAACGAAGGTCTAACAGGATATATGACACATCTAGCAACACACGTATCCTCTTCATCGAGAAAAGGACAAGGACGTAGAAATTGAACATAGGCATTCCACACAACAAA
>JAADDN010000014.1 GCA_013153895.1 Thermoproteota archaeon
ATTATTGGTGTTTTTAGTTTTTGTTTAAGTTTTTGTACTACTGTTTCTACATCATCACCAATCATATCACTCGTACAAGTTGTCAAAATAACAATCATATCAGGACAAAAAACCTCAAAAACACGCAAAACACAATCAAACAACCTACCCTCACCACCAAAAACAACATGAGACTCTAAAAGATTACTACAAGGAACATTATAAAACACTTGACCAGGAATAATAGTACCAAGCTTCCTCTGCCAACTACAACCAACAGGACCATGAACAACAGGAACAGCACCACGAATCTGAACAACAGCTCTTATAGCAGAAGCAAGCTTACCAGGAATACAACACGTATTATGACCAGGAAAACTAATATAAGCAACCTTACTAACAGGATCCTGAACAGGGCAATTAAGTAACTCAAACACATAAGAAAAATACCAAACAAGTTAATAAACGTAACCATGTCATAGGAAAAACAATCTCACACATGAACAACACTTGACAAAACATCCAGTAACAACCTTGCCAACTTCTTAAGCAAATATAAACATTTCTTAATTACTAAATCTTTAACAATTTCCCGCCCTCTATATGATTTTACTAAACATTTCCTTGTATTGAACTTCCTCTGAAAATTTCTCAAGTACTTCACTTGGACTCATTACTAGCAGGTCGCTAAACTCCAGTAAATGTTCTGCAAGTTTTTCAATATTAATTCTAAATTGACTTATAATTGTTTATACTTATACGCATCTCAAAAATTACTCTTAGTTAGTCAAATATAAGAGTTTTCTTAATGAAGAAAAATAATAAAGTTACTTAAAGTATTGGGATAGAAGTATGTTAACTTTATATAATTGTGAGGTAGATTATGCAAGTCTTATTACTATTATTGCATCACCATTATTACAATCTATCTTCTCTGTTTCTGGAATCTTATCGAATAATGTTGTCAGGGTTGAGAATAGTATATTTATTCCACATGGTCTTGTCTCTAATATTTTCAATATTTCAGGTCTCATGTTTATCACTTTATCTATATGTTTACAGATGTTCTTGAATGTGCAGTTGCTTATCTTTAAGTATAGTTTATCGTTTTCTAGTTTATATGAAATATTGTTACTTATCTTGAATCTCTCTGTCAAGCTTTTGCAGAGGTCTTCTAATGCGTTTTGTAAGTTATCTAATCTTATCATGTTACGTTGTTTTAAGTATTCTATGAACATGTTAGAAGCTTCTCTGAATATTGCCATTATGGTTTCAGGAGCAGAGAGCTTATGTATAGCTAATATTAGACTTATGAGAATTGCGTCTGTACTTGCTAATTCTTCAACATTTTTTAAGAATTCTATATATCTTCTAGCGTAGATCATGATTTCTGCAGTAAGAAATATCATGTAGATGTTTAATAAGTAAGTTTGTTGATGACTCTAGTGCATATTTTACAAATACTGTGCATTAAGTTCCCACTGTTCGCAAGGTCTAGTCAGTCCAGCTCCGCTTCTTCATTGTTTCTAGTTTACTGGGCTTTCATCATCTTTATGAAGAGGTCAAATATCCACGATGTGTCATGTGGTCCTGGTCCTGCTTCTGGGTGGAACTGTGTTGTTATTATTCTTTTCTTAACATGTTTTAATCCTTCAACCGTCTTATCATCAACATTTATGAACCATATCTTGAATCCTGCCTTTTCGGCGGATTCTGGATCTACAGCATAACCGTGATTTTGTGTTGTTATGTAACATCTTCCTGTCTCTAGATCTTTAACTGTCTTATTTGGACCTCTATGACCATACTTAAGCTTAAATGTTGATGCCCCAAGTGAGAGAGATATTAACTGATGACCTAGACATATTCCTAGTATAGGTACATCATACTCTACTAATGATCTAACGTTCTCTATAATGTCTTTAAGTATTGATGGATTTCCAGGTCCATTACTTACGATAACTCCATCACATTCTTCAACTATCTTTGCAGGATCTGTACTTGGAGGATAGCGAATAACTCTACATCTTCTTTTTAATAGTTCTCTAACTATTCCATACTTTACTCCACAATCTACTATCCCTACAGTCAGTTCTGGCTTATCTGGTTCATGTATGATTACTTCTTTTGGAGATACAATATCTACAAATCTAATCTGATCATAACGTGGAGCAGTCTCTAACAGCTTCCATAGCTCATCTATGTTAGGGTCTTCTTCATCTGGATCATATACTTTTAATACTCCCATCATTACTCCACGTTCTCTAATTTTCTTCACTAGTGCTCTAGTATCGACTCTATATATTCCTGGAACATTCTCCCTCTTAAGCCATTCATCTAAGCTCATTATTGATGACCAGTGACTAGGTTCTGTAAGTTCATGTATTATGAAGCCTGTTACCCATATTCTATCAGACTCAAAGTGTAGTGGTACACCATATATAGATAGATCACGTCTAGCTACTCCATAGTTTCCAACCAATGGGTGAGTTATTATGAGTATCTGACCAGCATAGCTTGGATCAGTCAGCGATTCTGGATACCCTACCATGGAGGTCGTGAATACGACCTCGCCAACGACTGTACGTTTAGCTCCAAATCCACATCCATGATATACTGATCCATCCTCGAGCAATAATACTGCTCTTAGACCTGTCCTACAGAGACCGATCTTCACGCGTGGATCAATGTTCCTCAATGACCCTCTACTACTGTTGATCTAGCATATTTATGTTTGTCGGGTGAGTATACGATGCTTGAGGGTAACGTCTTAATGAGCTCCTCGTCAGTACATGGTCCAACTATTATGACTGCACACCCCTTAATGTTCTCTCTCTTCACAACTTCAGGAAGCTCTCCTAATCTACACTTAATTATCTTCTCTACAGGTTCTCCCCATGTTGCTCTATGAACAACAACTATAGGAGCGTCCTCACTGAGTCCACCAGCCTTCAATTCCTCTACAACAAGCTCAGGAGCGTGAATGCTTAGTAGAAGAACTATTGTTCCTCTACCAACGAAGTTTCTAACTCGTTCTTCATCTCTCATAGGAGTTCTCTTAGATATTCTACTAATGATCACTGTCTGTGATAGTTCCTGTACTGTGAGTTCTAGTCCAACTCTAGCAGCTGCTGCACAGAATGATGGTACTCCAGGAACGATCTCATACGGTACTCCCCTCTCCTTTAGTCTCCTTATGACTCCCCAGAGACCACCATATATTGTTGGACATCCATCATGAAACCATGCTGTAAGTCTACCTCTCCTATAACCTTCCTCGAGCACCTTAGCAATATCTTCCTCACTCATCTCAGCTGTATTATAAGTCTCCTTAGCATGTTCTTTAATAAGCTTGACGAGTTTTGGACTAAGTAGTGAACCAGTGTACAAGGCTACCTCTACTCTCTTAATGATGTTATAAGCCTTCAAGGTCAGTAATGATACATCTCCAGGACCTAGACCAACTATGTACACTCTATCCTTTCTGATAGGTATCTCTACTGTGTCCATAGGTAGACAGCTGAAGTAAGTTAATAAGACTTCCTCTCCTAGTACTAGGTCTAGGGGGTCAAGCTGATAGAAGATAAATTATCAAGAAGATGCTTCGAAGTTGAGGAATCAACAATAAGGGATATACTTAAAGTAATATCTCGTGGAGACGTAATATCATTTGCTGGAGGTATACCAGATCCAGATACTTTTCCACGAGATGAGATAGAGGAAGCATTCTCGAGATGCTTAAGAGAGAACTGGAGAAGAGCTCTCCAGTATGCTGATAGTCAAGGTGTTAGAGAGCTTAGAGAAGAGATAGCATCTTTCATGTATAGGATGGGTAGAGGATCACCAGATCCAGATAGCATAGTAATAACATCAGGTAGTCAGGAAGGACTCTATGCTCTATCTTTAGCACTTCTAGATCCTGGAGATATCGTGATAGTTGAGAGACCTACGTATCTAGCAATGTTACAGATATTGAAGTCTCTCAACGTTAAGATAGTGGACGTGGAGCTTCAGGAGGATGGTATGGATATTGCTGAGCTTGAGAGTACTGTAAAGAAGTTGAAGGAGAGTGGAGAGAAGATCAAGTTCATATACACGGTACCAACATGTCAGAATCCTACAGGAATAACGATGAGCTTAGAGAAGCGTAGAGGACTCATAGATATAGCAGAGAGATATGACATATACATAGTCGAGGATGATCCATACAGCTACTACCTCTATGAGGAAGTTGAAAATGTTACACCACTATACAAGCTCTGTCCTGACAGAGTAATATACTGCTCAACCTTCAGTAAAATTCTTGTACCAGGGTTCAGAATTGGGTGGCTAGTAACACCACGAGAACTTACTCCACATGTAGTAAAGATGAAGCAGATAGTTAGCTTACAGACAACAACAATAACTCAGTATGTTCTAGCAGACATACTCAAGAGAGGAATCATAGAGAGAAGACTACCTCAGCTATCTGAGTATTATAAGAAGAAGAGAGATGCTATGTTAGAGGCCTTAGAGACATACATGCCTGATCATGTAACTTGGACGCGACCTGTAGGAGGAATGTTCATATGGGTCAGAACTAGATCGGATATAGATACTACAAGTCTCCTCAAGACTGCGATAGAGAAGTATGGTGTTGCTTATGTTCCTGGAGAAGCATTTTACGCATCTAGACCTCATAGAAACACTATGAGACTAAACTTCACGTATCCATCTGTAAGAGAGATATTTGAAGGAATAGAAAGATTGGGAAAACTCCTCAAAAACGTATAATGAAGCTCATACTAACCTTAGAACCATATGCAAAACAGGTAGATCCAGATAAGGTACTTAAAGATCTAGAACTTCTAGGTCTTAAGGCAGTTCTTGACTCATTATCGAGAGAGGGCGAGATCGTGATCAATATTGAGAATTTAGACAATATTTATGAGGTTGCTAAATATGTTAGAAATATTGAATATATATGTCACATAATTGAGCTTAAGAGCGTTATAAAAATTAACAATACTAATAACATTATTGATCTTATAGTAGAAGAATTTGATAAAATTCTGAGAACAGTTCCTGAGAAAGGAAGATTTAAGATATTATGTAAGAGAGTTGATAAGAAGTTTCCTTTAACTAGTGTTGAGTTATGTAAGATAGTTGGTAGAAGACTTGAAGAACTTGGTCATGTTGTTGATATTCATTTACCAGATATGTATCTATATGTTGAGATTCGTAGAGGAATCATATTATTAGGCTGGTCTCCAAGAGAGGTCTATCATAAGGTTAGGGAGGTAGTTCCTCTACATGTTGTTAAGAATGTTGTACCTATAGTTCTTGAGCCTATCACATTATATGAGTATATGGATCTTCTTCAGCTTGCTAGAGCGTTAGGTATAGAGCTTAGGATAATCAATTTTAGAGGTAATGCTTCTAAAATGGTTGAGGATGCTTGTAGAAAGCTTAGGATAGATTTTCCTGTTAATGTGAAGATTGTGAACTTAGATAACTATGATGAAGGTATTGATGCTCTAATAGTATTATCGCAGTACTCTTCTAGAGGAGATTCATATCTTAGAGAGATCTGTAAACAACTTCTCTTAAGGAACAGGAGGATAGGATTAGTGTTAGGTAATGAGGTTGAGGATGTTCCAGTAGAGTTGAGAGAAAAGGCGATCTGTGAGATAAGGCTAGGTCCAATGACTGGACAGCCTATGAGGAGCACGGTAGCTATAGCTTATGCTATGGGAATCATATTTAACATGTTCACTATAAGAGAGATAGTGTGAAACTATGCTTATCATACCTAGCATAGATATCTCGAGAGGACTTGCAGTAAAGAGAGTTCAGGGAGTTGAAGGAACCGAGATAGTGAAGGTAGATCCTATGCAGGTTCTGGAGATGACATTGAAACATGTTGGAAAGATAAGAAGAATACACATTGTTGATCTTGATGGTGCTAAAGAAGGAAGACCTATTAACGTAGAAGTAATATTAAAATTGTTAAGAGAAGCTAAGGATAGAGGTCTAGAAGTTCAGGTTGGTGGAGGTATAAGAAGTCTAGATCATGCACTAATTTATGTGAGAGAAGATGCTGACATAGTCCTAGGCTCAATAATATTTAAGAATCCTCAAGAAAGTGAAAGAATAATCAGAGAAATTGGACGAGAGAAAATCTATGCATCCATAGATGTTAAAGCTGGACGCATAGCTATATCAGGTTGGACAGAGACTATAGAGCTAGATCCTATAGCTCAGCTATCAAAGCTAGATAT
>JAADDN010000091.1 GCA_013153895.1 Thermoproteota archaeon
TACTCGACTCACATGAAGAATAGAAAGATTGAAAGAATAAGAATAAGACAAAAACAACAGAAAAACACAACAAAAAACAAAAACAAACAAATAGAAGAAATACCTCGACTAGCATGTGGGGTTGAATGTTTTTCAGCTTAGGCGTAACTTAATCATCTTTCATCTGTGGGCTGGATTCATCATTGTTTTTTAGAATTGGTTATGGTGATCGGGGAGGTGCCCCAGTAGGGAGATGCCCTTCATTTGGGCCCGTGCGGGCCTATCTGGGCTCTCTGAGTGTTATAGTGACTGTGTTGAGTATTTATTGTTTTCTTATTAATAGGATTCCTGTTCTTACGAATCCTATTTTTCGTAGAGATGAGTTGCATGCGATATATATTACTATGTTTGTCATAAACATTATGGATAGGAATAGTAATATACCATGTACTCCCACAGCTATTGGTATCATGCTGGTGATCATTAATATGCTAGCAAGTATGAATAATATGTCTCTAGTATCTTCATAAAGTCTAAAGTACGTTGATATAATTCCGATATCATATGCTAGACCTGATATTAATACTATAGAGATCAATATGAAAAATATTGGTAACATCATGTTAAGCTTATATATTACGTAAGGTGGAGTTATAGTGTAAAAGAAGAGTAATATGAGTAAGATGTTTGATATTGTATATATGATGCTTGATGTGAAAAACTATGTTGAATATTGTACCATATCTT
Source organism: Thermoproteota archaeon (assembly GCA_013153895.1). Taxonomy (GTDB): domain Archaea; phylum Thermoproteota; class Thermoprotei; order Thermoproteales; family Thermocladiaceae; genus JAADER01. The sequence continues at coordinate 727 of JAADDN010000091.1, forward strand.
GTATGGTCATAATTTTTAAGTGAGTTGAGAGCTGGTATTATGAATCCAAATACTGAGATCAAGATCAATATTAATATTATTATGATTATGCATATTATTAATATTGTTATAAATCCTAACTTCATTATTAACGATACTAGACTTAACACGTATGTTAGTACATGATTGTTAATTAGCTGAAGGTATGGTGAGAATATTGAGCTTATTAATGCTCCTGATGTTAAGGTTATGATGAATATTGGTAATAGGAGCAGTATTGTGCATATTATTGCACATAGTATGGATGCTATCTTAAGCTTATTTAATGCATCATAGAGATATCTTACGTCCTGCATCCACTTTTTAAGAAGGTATTAATCACTGTTTTACGTTCTATTATTGTTCAGCCGAGAACCGAGTCTTCATCTTTCCGTGCCCGTTACACTCATCATCTTTTTACTGGTGCCATCTTTGCTGCTTTTCCTAAGTAATCCCATATTCTTATAAGCTCATTAAGTTTTGCCACTCTTTCACCTCCTGTTACTCCCGTCTTTATGAATGGTGCTCCAAATCCTACCGCTATGTGAGCCAGTATTGGATACTCTGTCTCTCCTGACCTATGTGACACTATGATAGTGTATCCATGAGATACTGCTAGCTCAGCTGTCCTTCTAGCTCTTGTTAATGTTCCTATCTGATCTGGCTTAATTATTATACCATTAGCAGCCTTCATCTGAATACCTTTTCTAAGCCTCTCCTCATTTGTTACAAATATGTCATCTCCAACTATTATTCTATCAGGAAACATTGATGTTAGCTCAGCAAAACTCTCAAAATCCTCCTCATGAAATGGATCTTCTATATAGTATATATCGTACTTCTCTATCAGATACTTCATGTACTCTAGCTGTTGTCTAGGATCTCTCTCAACACCCTCATTCTTATATACATACTTCTTCTTCTCCTCGTTCCATAATGTATCTGCTGCAACATCAATACCTATCCTTATCTCTATACCAAGCCTCTGACCAACCTCCTTAGTAGCTCTAGAAAGTATCTCTAGAGCCTTCTCAGTAGATATTCTTGGAGTCCATGCTCCCTCATCATTTCTACCACCTGTGAATGTTGGGTCCTCCTTCATAAGCTCCTTCAGAACTGTCTTATGAACCTCAAAGTTTGCTTTAACTGCAGTATATGCATCAGGAGCACCTATAGGTATCGATAAGAACTCTTGAACATCTGGTCCAAGTCCTCTACTATGTTTTCCACCTCCAATAACATTACCGACAGGATATGGAATATATCTAGCCATCGCTCCACCAATATGTTGAAATAATGGTATAGCTAGAGCATCAGCTGCAGCTCTAGCCACGGCCATGGATGTTGCTATAGCTACTGCACCACCTATCCTAGAGAAGTTCTCAGTACCATCAATCTCCTCAAGCTTGAGATCAATCATGACCTGGTTAGATGCATCAAGACCAACAAGCTCAGGAACAACAAACCTCTCGAAAGCCTCTATACCAGCATCAACACTATCATTAGGAAAGTACACCACCTCATGCCTCCCTCTTGAAGCACCTGCCGGTGCTGCAGCTCTACCATAACCACCCTCAAGCTCTACCTCAACCTCAACAGTCTCCTCTCCCCTCGAGTTGAATATCTTACGAATAGATAGGTCACGTATAGATGTTATGTCCTCAATGCTCATTCAGGACATAGTAGGTTACGTGATTATAATGTTTTATCAAGAAGGCACTCTACTATACTGAGGACAGGATACATATCTCGACCATACACAACGAACTTAGCTATCTTAGCAACATCATCATCAACAGGATTATAAGCTATAGAGTACCTAGCACGTGATATAAATGGAAGATCAATAGAGCCGTCACCTATAGCGAGAGTACGATCCCAATCTATGTTGAAAGCTCTCTCAAAAACATTAATAATACAATCTTTAGAACATACATTAACACGAACAGAGAACACTCTACCATTCTTATAGATCAACCTATTAGAAATATAGAGATCAACATAATCACGAACTAGCTCATAAGCAAGCTCTAGACCACCACTAACCATGAATATCTTCACACGATTCCTGTTAAGTAATCTCAAGAGCTCTATAGCTCCAGGAACTAGATCATCAGAACTGAGATATAGATCACACTTATAAGAACCACGCCATAGAAAGACGTCAACGAAAGCCCAGTCTCTATAATCTATGATCTTTCTCTCTAATGCTGCTTCTCTATGTATAGAAGCTATCTTCTGAGTACCAAGAAGAGAATGAATATACTGCCAACTACTCTTATGCTTAATAATGACACCATCAACATCTAGTATAGCATATCTTATAGCTCTCTTACACACCTCGATTAGTAATGTAAACGAACTACTTAAAAACTTGTATCACAACACTACCATGTTATGCATAAGGATCAAGCTGTAGGTGTAGGTCTGATAATTATAAGCATAATAGTAATAATAGTGTATGCTCTCCTCATGTTTGGACCATACATACCTATCGCAAACATAAATAAGATATTCACGATGTCGGTATCCATAGCTGCACTACAAGTAACAGCATTCATAGCAGTAGCCATAATATTTGGAATACTTGCATGGGTAGGATATACCCTAGCAACAACACCACCACCTAAGCCAATAGAGGAGATAGAGAAGGAGATAGAGGAAGAATTGAAGAAGCTCGAAGAAGAGCTAAAGAAAGAGCAAGAGAAAGAGGCACAAGCACAACAACAGACGGGTACATCAAGCTCAGAATCAAAGACTCAGTAAAACATTCTCACAATCTTACCATCAATCCTACCTAAAGTCCTACCCATCCAGAGAATTCTCCTCAGAAATACACAATCTTTCTCGACTAAATGATCACAGTACACTACTTGAAATCTAGCAACATCATTATACCTCACACTCATGAATACTGACCTACATATATGGTAAGGATCTACATTAGATCTCAAGAGAACCCTAACCTCAGACCACATGTCAGGATCATTTAGACCAACATTATCAGTACCAACACGCACATTTTTAACATTTTTAAACACCTCTACATTAAACTTACCTACAAGAGCTAAATTTGAACGAGGAGTTACAACAATAATCCTATCCTGAAGTTTAGAGAGATCTCTAACATGTACACAGTGTACTAGTACATCTGCCTTCAACACATCTATAGCCAGATCTAGATCACGCTCCTCAGAAGTATCTAACGTTTCTGATACATGAGTCATAATCATCTTATCACGTGAGTGCACTATCTTCTCGATCTCTTTAAGCTCATTAACATTATAATTTAGAGGAGATATCAGCTCAACATCATAACCCTTCTCAACTATCATTTGAACCTCATTAACAATATCTTCACAATAGTCTTCCCAAGGTCCTAGATGAAACTTTGAAGGTTCTAGAAATGGTCTTATAATCATTGGAAACTTTCTAGAAATTTTCTCAAGAAGCTCTATTGTTCGTAGCCCATTCTCTAGAACTATCCATAATTCACCTGTCCCTGTCCTATATGCTACATCTAGTGAATATTCTATACTTCTAAGCAAATTCTCGATACTTATCGTATTAATATATAGGTACTTTATGCCGTATGGTGCTCCAACAACATCATCAATATACATAGTCTTGAAGTATTTTCTCAAGTCTAGGTCAAGTATATGAACATGATTATTCATGAACTGAGGAGCAACTATGTTAAACTTCTTATTAAATCTCAGTTTCGATACTTTACCTATTCCTACTATCTTACCTTCATCATCTATCTCTATCTGTGCATTATTTAGCAGATATGGGTTAGAGTCCTCTACTAATAGTAGTCTCCTAACTCTGATGATCACTCTACTACTATAGTCCTGTTACTGTACTTGCTCTCTCTCAACATTTTTAACCTTCTTGCAAGTTTAACAGCGGCTTCAACAGCTCTTCTTGAATATTCTTCAGCTCTCTCCATTGCTTGTAATCTTGTTGCTCCTGGACCTATTATGCCGAGTGTTACAGGTTTTCTAAACTGTATAGATATGTCTAGGAGCTTTCTAGCAGCTTGATTAGCAACGACCTCGTCATGCTTAGTCTCTCCTTGAATAACTGCTCCGAGGACTACTATAGCATCAACATCATCTTTCTGAGCTAGCTCATATGCTGCTATTGGTGTATCAAATGTTCCAGGAACCTTCACTATATATGTGATCTCTGCTCCTAGAAATCGTGCATGGCTGATAGCTTTCTGAAGCATTATGTATGTTACATCATAGTTGAACTCTGACACAACTATGCCAAGTCTCACCTTCTCCACAATTATCATGAGACTGTTCACGTAGAGTTTTATTACAGTTACTGTTCAGTATATGCGTAATGCTTATTTTAGATTCAGGTCATAGTAAGTTCACATGTGTACTAGAGTAGGCATTATTGGAGCATCAGGATTCGTTGGAGGAGAGCTACTACGCATACTTCTCTCACATCCTCATGTTGAGGTTAGAGTAGCAACATCTAGAGAGTTCAAGGGAGAGTACGTCTTTCGTGTTCATCCTCATCTTAGAGGTAAGACAATGCTTAAATTTGTTGAACCAAACATAGATCTGATAAGTAAGGAATGTGATTACGTTTTTCTAGCAGTACCACATGGACAGAGTCTACATCTAGTTCCAAAGCTACTCGAAGTTGGTCTTAAGGTTCTAGATCTAAGTGCTGACTATAGATTGAAAGATCCTGAAGCATATGTGAAATGGTATGACTGGAAGGAGCCTCACCCATATCCTGATCTTCTGAAGAAGGCTGTATATGGACTACCTGAGATACATAGGGAAGAGATAAGGAATGCTGATCTCGTAGCTGTTCCTGGATGCATGTCTACGGCAGGAATACTCTCACTACTACCACTAGTGAAGCATGACTTGATAGAGACTTCGAGAATAGTTATAGATGTGAAGATTGGTAGTAGTGGTGCAGGAGCACATGCTCCAAGACTCGACCTACATTCTTATCGTACATACGTGATAAGACCATACGAGGTAACTGAGCACAGGCACATAGCTGAGATTGAGCAGGAGCTATCTCTAGTAGCTGGAAAGCCAGTACAGGTAGCATTTACGCCACACGCAGTCGATGTCGTACGTGGCATACTTGCAACATCTCACTCATGGGCTAAGAGACCACTAACAGAGCCTGACCTATGGAAGGCATTTCGCTCGACATATGGTAATGAGCCGTTCATAAGGATAGCTAAAGACAAGACTGGACTACATAGGTACCCAGACATCAAGTATGTTATAGGAAGCAACTACTGTGACGTAGGTTTTGAAATAGATTCAAGAACAGGCAGAATAGTTACCTTTGCAGCAATAGACAACCTAATGAAAGGCGCTGCAGGACAGGCAGTACAGTGCATGAACATAATGTTGAAGATAGACGAGAAGACGGGACTAGACATGACACCTCTATTCCCAGTGTAACTACCTGTACTACAGACAGAACATTTTTTAGACAGATCAAATAGAGCAGTGACATGGGCTGGGGAGGAGGCGGCTGGGGCAGAGGTAGAGGAAGAGGTGGAGGATGGGGAGGTGGTGGAGGAGGTGGATGGGGTAGAGGACGTGGAGGCGGGTGGGGTGGAGGAGGCTGGGGATGGGCTCAAGCAATGCCACAGATGCCTACACTACCTCCACCACCGCCTGGAGCTGTTAGAGCTGTAGCATCAGTAGAGACTAATGCTGGTCTTGATAGCATAATAAGTCCAAGATTTGGAAGAGCACCATTCTTCGCAGTAGTAGACGTAGCTGGTGGAAGAGTAGCTAATGTACAGATAGTTCAGAATCCATGTATAGATCTTCCACATGGTGCTGGAGTAGCAGTTGCTCAGTGGATACTTAGCATTGGTGCAAGATGTGCAATAGGAGCACACTTCGGACCTAACGTCATGGCCGTGCTACAGCAGGCAGGTGTCAGAATATGCATGGTTCAGCCAGGGATAAGACTTGCAGATGCATTAAAGATCTGTGGACTCATCTAAGATATCTTTTTTAGATAGATCTAAAACTTCATAATGTGCAGCGAGAGATCGTCATAGCTAGCGGCAAAGGAGGAACAGGAAAGACATTTCTCTCATCTAATCTCGCATACTACATATCGAAGATCGTTGGCAGACCCTGTATAGGAGTTGACGCTGATGCAGAAGCACCTGACCTAGCATTAGCATTGGGAGACTACGTTAACATATATTCTAGAGAGGAAGTATATGAGTCCCGGAAAGCCACGATAGACTACGAGAAATGTAATCTCTGCATGATGTGTTACACAGTATGTAGATTCTACGCCATAACCCTACAGGAAGATAAGCCAACAATAATAGAGGAGTACTGTGAAGGATGTGGTGCATGTGGAATAGTATGTCCAACACAGGCCATATCCTACAGAACAGTCAGAACAGGATTCATAATACATGGAAGAACTAGACATGACGTAGATGTAGTTACAGCTGACCTAGAGGTATCAGGTAGAAATACTGGTCACCTCGTGTATCTAGCTAGAGAGAAAGCTAAGCAGATAGGTAGAGAATACATCATAATTGATGCAGCACCAGGAATAGGATGCCCAGTAATATCTAGCATAGTAGGTGCAAACCTCCTAGTAATATGTGTTGAACCAACACCACAATCATTCAACGGATGCTGTAGACTGATAAATGTAGCAGAAACAATAAAGATACCATACAGAATAATAATAAACAAGTACGACCTAAATAGAGAGTTCGCTGAGAAAATAGAGAAGGAGCTAGGTAACAACGTCATAGGAAGAATACCATATAGTAGAGACATAGTGAAATCATACGCAGACTTGACACCACTACTAGCAACATCTAGTCCATTAAAGAAAGATGTTGAACATATAATGGAAGAGATAGTCAGGGTGTGCTCATGATAATCGCAGTAGCAGGAGGCAAAGGAGGAGTTGGAAAAACAATAATAGCAGTAAATATAGCACTACTACTCAAAGATAAAGGAAAAGTAGCATTAGTAGATGCCGACGCCGATAACCCATGCATTGAACCAACACTGAGAAGCATAGGAATAACTATAGATAAGGTAGAGGAAGTACATAGATTCAAGCCTAAGATAATAGAAGAGAAGTGTGACTTATGTGGAAAATGTGTAGAAGTATGTCCAGAACATGCCATAGTTCTCATACCAGGACAGAGAATAATGATAATAGAGACACTATGCGCAGGATGTGGATGCTGTTCACTCATATGTGATAGAAAGGCAGTACTAGAAGATAAAGTTGTAGAAGGATACATAAAGAAGGGAAGAACATTAAACATAGACCTACTAATAAGTGAACTAAAGCCAGGAGAGAAGAGAAGTTACGTAGTAATGACAAAAATGATGGAAACTTATAGAAAAGATCTAGAAAAATATGATTACGTGATCATAGATTCTCCACCAGGAACAGGGGCAGGAGTATTCTCAATACTTAAGAACAGTGATATACATGTTATAGTTACTGAAGCATCTAAACTAGGTCTAGCAGACTTCAGAAAGATAATGAAGTTAAAAGATGAGAAGCTTCCTCAGAAAAAGACTATAGTAGTCGTAAACAAGTATGATCTAAACATGGAGGTTACAGAAGAGATAGAAAGGTACTGTAAAGAGAGGAGTATTCCAATAATAAAGATACCTTACTCAGATACGATAGCAAGATTATACATGATTGGTAAACCTGTAGTAATGGAAAATGTAGAGGAGAGAAGATACTTTGAAGAGATTGTGAGAGAGATTCTTACCTAACTTACTCCTTCTTTCCTCCCTCCTTCTTATATCTCTCGATTGCATCCATTATGAGCTTCTTAGCCTCATCAGCACCCTTGAATCCTCTAACCTTAGTCCACTTTCCTGGCTCTAGCTCCTTATAGTGCTCGAAGAAGTGCTTTATCTTGTTGAGTATAGCCTCAGGTAGGTCATTCACGTCCTTAACGTTCTTGTATGTTGGATCAACCTTGTCTACTGGTACTGCAATTATCTTATTATCAACACCCTCCTCATCCTCCATCTCGAGCACTCCTATTGGTCTGACTCTTATCACGCTTCCAGGCATTAGAGAGTAGTTACTTATCACTAGGACGTCTGCTGGGTCACCATCAGGCATTAGTGTCTGTGGTACTGTTCCATAGTTGAATGGGTAGAACATTGCTGTGTATAGTACTCTGTCAACCATTATAGCACCGGTCTCCTCATCCATCTCATACTTTATGTTAGAGAATGCTGGTATCTCGATGACCACGTATATGTCGTCTGGTGGGTTCTTTCCGGGTGGAAGCTTCTCTAGGAGTGATGTCATACGTGATACCTATGTTAAATGGTTTATTAAAATATTAAGGTTGAGTAAGATAGTACATTGATACGCTATTTAAATACCTAAGACTTTAAAGTAACATCAGTAACATAGTAGAGTCATGAGCTCGAGAGGATACTTAAGATGGCTTGGACATGCAGCATTTGAGCTTGAGCTATATGGTAAGAAGATACTTATAGATCCATGGATTACCAACCCTAAATCACCTGTAACTCTCGAAGACTTCAAGAACGTTGATTTCATACTCGTAACACATGACCATGGTGATCATCTTGGAGAGACAATAGAGATTGCTAAGAGGACGGGAGCCACGGTCGTTGGGGTCTATGAGTTAACACTCTACGTATCTGAGCAAGGTGTACAGAATGTGTTACCATTAAACGTTGGTGGACCTGTAAAGCTGACTAGTGAGATAGAGATATATGCTACACCAGCACTACATAGCTCAACTCGAGGATGTCCTGTAGGATACATAATATCGACACCAGACTTCACAATATATCATGCAGGAGATACAGGACTCTTCTCAGATATGGAGCTTCTAGGAAAGTTATACAATATTGACCTAGCTCTACTACCAATAGGAGGAACGTTCACGATGGGTCCAAGAGAGGCAGCAATAGCAGTAACCTTACTGAGACCAAGATATGTGATACCAATGCATTACAATACTTTCCCAGAGATAAGGCAAGATCCTGAAATGTTTAAGGATATTGTCGAGAAGATTGCTCCTCAAGTAAAGGTCCTCATATTAAACCCAGGTGATAGAGTTGACATACCTATAAGAATCTAGAAGAGTGGTATACTTAACTTCTCACTAACTATCAGATCTGTAAGTCTCGTAACCTTATCAAGCTCCTCTCTCACTATACTCTCAATCTCATTCCTCATCTCTCCAGTTATTTCCTGTCTAGGAGTAATCAAGTCTACACCAACGCTCAGAGGCTCATTTATTGGTCTACCTATCTGACTAAGAAGATATACATGAACCTCCTCTACGTCTCTAACCTGCTCATATATTCTATCAGCTATTATGTTAGCAAGAATATTATAGAGCTTACCTATATGACTTACCGGGTTCTTACCAGCCGCAGCTTCCATACTCATAGGTCTCATAGGAGTTATAAGTCCACGTACTCTGTTACCTCTACCAGTACAACCATCATCACCACATTCTGCAGATGTTCCAGTTATAGTAAGGTAGAATATTCCATGATCAGGATCGTCAGCAGTATTTACATGAACTTCAACATCTAGCTCAGGAACAGCCTTGCTCGCGAAGTCCTCTATACTCCTCTTTATCTCCTCCTTATAGTTCAAGTACTCGTCCTTATCTTTAACATGTCTACTAATTAATGCACAAGCTACAGTTAGGAGAACCTTGTTCCCCTTCCTGAAAGCCATGACCTTAACATCCTCACCTGCAGCTGGAAGCTTCTCCTTGAACTCCCTAGAGTTGAGGAGTCTCTCTACTCCATATACTAACCTCTCGGTTGGTGTTAATGGTGCTATTCCAACTCCTAGACTAGTATCATTTGCTGGTGGGATCTTCCTTAGACCCTTCTTAAACAAGCTGACAAGGTCTACACTACCTGAGCCTAGTGCACACTCTATTATCACGTGATTATCTGGATCTAGATACCTGAAGTTCTGCTGTATCCATCTCTTAGCTGATGTGACTATTATCTCCTCTACAGGCACAATATCTACCTCTCTTCTACCATTATGCTCAAGTTCTACAGTCATTGTAACTCTACCAGCAATAATGATCCTTATAGGTCTAATTACCTCACCACCACCAAATTCTGGTCTAGCTTGACCACCAACAACTAGGACCTTATCAACATTGTGGTGAAGTATTACACCATACTTCTCTCTATAGTATTTAGATAATCCTACACTAGCAGCCTCAGCTATGGCATCAGCTATATAGTCAGGATGACCAGTGCCTTTCCTCTCTACGAACTCTATCTCTCTCCTATATACAGGTACTGTATCTATCTTATTAATAGATATGGACGTCATCGTGCTACCCTAACACTACGTCTGTCGTAGATATGAAGAGTATCTGATTACCTCTTATGTATACTCTACCATACTTAACTATTGTCTGACTTGTTTTAGGATCTATCTCCTCAGCATCATCAAGCACCACATTCATACAGCTATCATATGCTGTGAGTACTCCTCTTATAGCTTTATTATTCTTAAGTCTTATCACCACATTCTTTCCAAGAAGCTTCTGAAATATTTTCAGAGGCTGAATCATCTGTGTTGCCGACATTACTGATTCAAATGTCCTAACTATTATTTAACATTACGCTACCATGAAAAGAACCCTATACATATCATCAAGAGGAAGAGAGTATCCCTAGAGAATGGTTTTTAAGGAGATTTATAAGCTTGAAAGTAAACGGCTTAAAAAGGCAGGAAAAGACTTAAAAAGAAGAGTCCAATAAACCTTACCGGGTGGGAGTACATGACCAAGAAGGCAAAGGCAATCGCCCTAATAGTAGCAGGAGCAGTACTAGTAGCACTACCAGAACCAGTAACGACCCCTATAGGAGTAGCATTAATAACGAAAGGGATAAAGATGCTTAAAGGAGTATCAGAGGAAGCAAATACTCAAAAAGAATCACAGACGCAGGATACAGTTCAAGAAAAGTAAGGTCTTTCTTAAAAACACTACAAACAACACAACATAATGCTTCTCAAATTAGGACATAGTCCAGATCCTGACGACGCATTTCTAACATACCCAATAACACATAAGAAGATACCATATCCACAGAACATAGAGATTAGAGAGATAGTTCTCGACATCGAGACCTTAAACAAGCTTGCAATAGTAGAGAGATTAGATGTATCAGCGGTAAGCGTAGGAGCATACTTACTAATATCGGATAAGTATTTACTAATTCCTTATGGAGCAAGCATAGGATACGATTATGGTCCTAAGCTGCTGATAAGAAGAATTGAAAGAGACGTCGTAGTAGCAGTACCTGGAACGTACACGACAGCAAGAATACTAACAGAACTATACTTAAGAGAAGAGTATTCGATAGAGAACATAAAAATAATAGATGTACCGTTTGAAAAAATACTAGAACTGATAACAAACGATCTAGTAGACTGTGGAGTATTAATACATGAAGAACAGTTAAGAGAGTTCAAAAACTTAACAAACATTGATCTAGGAGCATGGTGGAGAAAGAGAACAGGATTACCAATACCTCTAGGAGTAGACGTTGTTCACGATAGAGTAGGTATAGATATTGCAAAAGAGATATCTAACATGTTTAGAAAAGCAATAGAATACTCATATAAGAATATTAACGAAGTTCTTGAATACGCAATGAAGTTCTCAAGACTTAAAGATAGGGAGCTTGTATTAAAATTCATTAAAATGTATGTGAAAGATATAGAACTAACATATGAAAGCCCTGAGATAAAAGCTATACAGGTCCTACATGACCTATGTAAAAAATATGATATACAACCATTCTCAAGATCAAGATTAAATATAAGAATCATACGTTAATGTTCTCAATAATTTTCTTCTCAAAATTGAGAACCTTAAGCATGAGCTCTCTCTCTAACGTGTAGATAATGTTTTTTGTTAAATATTCCTCAACTAGATCGTATGGGAGAACTTTCATTAAATAATGATCAACTTCTCTAATAATCTTAGTCTTATCTGAAAACTCTAATAAATATTTCATTAAGAATATTAATGACTTAACTTTCTCTATATCTCTCCTATATATCAAGATTGCGTATATTAAAGGTATATTATATAGTTCATACCATTCTTCTCCAACATCTAAAATGATCTTGTACTTATAATATGCTTCAAGAGCTAGGTCTCCTATAAGAAATATAGGTTTACTATTAATAAGATCTTCTAGATTACTTCTGTTAACATCTATACGCATTATCTCTATATCTTTCTTGAACCTTATTCTAAAAATATGTTTAAGTATTTTTATAGATGTTGCAGATTCCTTAGTAGAATATATCTTATCTAGATCTTCTAGATCTATATCATGAGTGTAGTATATTCCTACGCTTCTCACAGGTCCTCTAGATGCTATACATATCTCGGAGATCTCATAATTTTTAAGTATCTTCTCACATAATTGTGCTATAGGTATCATACATATTTCTGGTTTCTCGTAATTTAATACATCTAACGTTCTTGAAGGTTCTATGTTTAAAAATTCTAACTTACTTACTATATTTTTCAAAATTATTCTTATAGGTTCACAGTTTAAGTATCTTGGTAATATTATCTTCATAATATTCTCACTATATTACCATAAGTATCTCTCAATGCTGGTTGATAACCTGCATCTCTAACCATTTTTGCTAGTTCTTCTATAGTTGTGATATCTCTTCTACCTGTTTCTCTAAATACTCTCTCGTTAAGCATTGTTCCTACAAGATCATTTGCACCTCCTGTTAATGCTATCTGAGCAAGCTTCTTACCGATAGATACCCAGTAAGCTGCTATCCTCTTTACCCTATCTCCAAGTATTATTCTAGATATTGCTATGACTCTGAGAACATACTCACTCGAACACTCATCTTTAACTATCCCTCTCTTATATAGCTCAGTATTCCAGGGACTATACTTGAGTGGTATGAAGATGAGTATGGACTTAGTCTTATCCTGAAACTCACGTATCTTGAGAAGATGTTCTATAACATGTTCAGGTTTCTCAACATGGCCGAACAGTATTGTAGCATTAGTAAGTACTCCACATTTTGAAGCTAGCTCAGCAATCTTGAACCACTCTTCAGCACTTATCTTATTTGGAGTTATTATCTTTCTAACATCATTATTATACATCTCTAAGCAACCTCCACTAAGAACATCTAGACCAGCATCACGTAACCTCTCTATAGTCTCTCTATAACTCATTCTCCAGAGCTTAGAGTAGTACCCTATCTCGCAACATGTTAGACCTTTAATCCTCACATATGGTGTCCTCTTCTTAATAAGTCTGAACATCTCTTCAAAATACTCAACATCAAGCTCAGGATTGAGACCACCATTAAGATGAACCTCAGATATACCATACATATAGTAAGCTTCCTCTACAAGTTTAGCAACTTCATCAGGCTTGAGAGTATAAGCATCAGGATCTTCTATTCCTCTAGCAAATGCACATATTGGACATCTAGCAACACATATGTTACTATAATTAACTACTAGATTATTAACAAAAGTCACAGTCTTACCACAGAATCTTCTTCTAACCTTATCAGCAAGAGATAAAAGATATTGAAGATCAGTCTCCGTGAAGAGTCTAAGATAGTCCTCAAACGTTAACTCATCAAGATTGTGCTCTAACACGACCTCTCTCAAGGATAGACTATATCTAGCTTATAAGCATGTCTAGGATGATATGCAACGTGGATCTCAGAACTCCAAGATATGATGGTGAATCAATATTAAATTTATCAAATTCAATATTAAGATCATTTGGAATACCTGTAAAATACTCCTCACTTAAGAGAGAACTACATTACAATATACAGAACGAGAAGATAATATTGATCCTGCTCGATGGTGTAGTATATGAAAAATATTTAGAAATATGCGAAAATAATCAAGATCTAAGAATACTGTATAAAAACACGTACAAGATAGATACTGTGTTCCCCTCAACTACTCCCACAGTCTTGACGACCTTAAGCCTAGCTGTACCACCTATAGAACATGGTATTCTAGGTACAGTCCTATACATAAGAGAGATGGGAATACTAGTAAATACTCTAAACGTTACATTACATGCTAAACATGAAGAGAGAGACTCACTTACACGTATAGGATTTGATCTATGTAGAATAACGGGAAACATAACTACAATATTTGAGGAGCTCTCTAGAAGCTGTATAAGATCTCTAGTCCTCATACCAAAGGGATTGAAAGGAGGGATAAGCAGGTTAATATATAGAGGAGCAGAGCTTCAAGAGTACTCAACCATAAGTGAAGCAATAGTAGAAGCAACGAACTTCCTAGACAATATTGATAAAGGATTAACATACATATATACACCATCTCCAGATGATGTAGCACATAGAAGAGGAATAGAATCAGAGCATTATAAGGAAGCTCTCACAGATATATTAAAAAACATAATGAGAATAATAGATAAGAAGAGACCTAGATCAATAACACTAATAATCACAACAGATCACGGTCAAGTAGAAACATGCGAAAAAGATTACATAGAGTTAAATAAGTTTAGAGGCATAATATCAAAACTCTGCGCACCACCATATGGAGAATCTAGAGCAAGCATCTTACTAGCATATGAGAGGCTAGAAGATGATGAAGATATGAACACACTACTGAACATGGGGTTCAAGCTCTATACTATGAGAGACATAGTTGACATGGGTCTTCTAGGAACATCAGAGAACATTAATGATATGGTATTAGGAAACTACATGCTGATATCCATAAGCAGTAGATGCTTAAGATATCAATATAATCTAGCAGAGCACGAGAAGGAGCCTCTTAGATCAATGCATGGATCTATCCTTCCAGAAGAACTTGAAATACCATTAACGATACTTAATCTATATTAGCATACTTAGACTTTATAATATCGACCCACACATTATCTCTAATAAACGAAGGAATATTATACTCATCATTCCTCTTCTCTGTAGATTGGTTCTCTATAACTGTTCTAGAGTTACCATTCTCATTAACTATCTTAATATTTTCAATTCTCTCAGATATCTTTAATAGAACATCTCTAATATTCTCAAGCTCTCTCGCTATAGATAACATACAGTCAACAAACTTAGACACAAGATCTACATCACTCCTCGTACTGCTAGGTAAGATACTTCTTACAGGACTCTCATAAGTAATAAAGCTTGATGGTAAGAGAGGCATATATGCCTTGAAGGATAGTACAGTCGTAACTTTCCTAGAGATCCTACTCTTGAGCTCTTCTACGACTATCATAGTCTTACCATTCTCGTTCTCAATATTCAATTCCTTAGCAACATCCTTACCTTCCTCACGATTCTCCTCAGACTTTAATATAGAGCCTTCTCTACTAGATGACTCTCCTCTTTCTACTTTTCTTTCTCTCTCAAGCTCTCTCATGTACGACCTATATTTTGATATTGCCTTATAGACAGTGTTTATAGATAATCCAAGAAGTTCAGCAATCTCCTTAGGCTTCTTACCATGCTCAAAATATAGTTTTCCTACCTCAATCTCAGTCTTTGACAGTTTTACTGACACGTTAGGTAAAGTATCTTACTGATCTTTTAAAGAAGAACTTCGGTAAGATCCTGAATATATATGATCTCACCTACCCAAAATTCTGAGAGCCATAGTTAACACATGTCTAGCAAGCTCCCTCTTATGAACATTCTCGAGAGACCTACATATACCAAACCTATCAACTATAAGCACAGTATCATACATAGAGCCGAACACTGATACCTTAGATGCATCATGTATGAGGACCATATCTAAGTCATGTTTAGACATTCTCTCACAAGCTCTCTCTACAGCCTCTCTTAGCGGTTTATTCCACTCAAGCTTGAAACCTATCTTCACTCTTGCTCTCTCTACAGCAGATATGACATATGGTGCTCTTCTTAAAGTTATCTTAAGCTCACTTATACTTTGAGTATCAATCTTATCATTATACTTCTCAACTATCTCGTAATCTAATGGTGCAGCTGCGAATATAGCTATATCAAATCTATGAGTACTATCTAGCTCTCTAACAATATTATACATCTCTCTCGTAGTCTCTGCATAGTAGGTATGTGTGTTTACTAGATCTCTCATTATTTCTCTAGCCTTCTCACTCAAGTACCCATGTACTAGATAGACCTCTGCTCCACGAGCATCAGCCTCTCTAGCAAAATATATACCCTCTATACCACTGCTAGGAGTTGTTAAATATTTAGTAGGATCAAGCATCTCTCTTGTTGCTCCAGCTGTAACAAGAATCTTTAGACCTTCCATATCTCTTGGACATAACATGTCTACAATGATCTCAAATATTCTATCAGTACTTGGAAGCTTTGCCTTACCAGCAGAAATGTCAGGTTGTACTACACGTACATTACTAATCATCTGTAGTTCTCTAACAATTCTCCTAGTTATGGGACTATTCCACATAGCTTGACTCATAGCTGGAACAAGTATCAGAGGCTTACCTAAACCAAGAACAGAGACTGCGCATAGAGATGGAAGATCACTAACAGAACCTGTACATATTCTACTCATAGTGTTGAGAGTACAAGGACAGATACAGTAAACATGACACCACTCAGCAAGCTCAACATGTATAGGTCTACCATCACAAGAATCAATATCGTACACTTCTCCATTAACAGCCCATGAGAGTAAGTCCCTTGTAACATACTTTAAAGCACTTCTAGAGGTAACAATCCTCACATTAGCTAGATTTTTACGAAGCTTCCTACATAGATCAACTGATCTATACGATGAAACGCTTCCAGTGATACCTACTAGAACATTCTTATCCTTAAGTAGAGAACTTTCAACCTCTAACCTCTCCCTCAAGCTCATATACACCACCTCGATTTAATATAGAGTATGAGAGAGATCGTGAGAGAATTGATAAGAGATAGAAAGAGTTTAATATGCGTAAGCATAGACCCAGCCTTACCAGGAACTAGAGATAGATACGTAATACCTGAAAGATATGTAACAGGAAGAGATGATGAGGAAGCTATACTAGACTTCACGCTAGACATTATAGACAAGACATATGATAAAGTCATAGCATATAAACTTAACCTATGGTACATGCTTAAACTGTCACCTAAAAATCATAAATATATAGCAAACTACATAAACAAGCTAGAAAACATACCTATACTAGACTGCAAGATAAATGATATAGGAGATACAGTAGAGATAGGAATAACAAATATCGCAGAACTAGGATATAAAATGATAACAATAAACCCATTACTAGGAAACCTTCACAAAATAGTTAACGAATGCAAAAATAAGAGAATAGGATCACTTGTATTAACATTAACATCTAACAGAGAGTCAGAAAGATATCTAAAAAATATGTATGATAGAGAAGGAAGATCACTATACGTTCAGATATGTAGAGACATCATTGAATCAGATGCTGATGGATGTGTTGTAGGTGTAACAGATCCTGTAACAGTAGATGATATATGTACCATAAGAAGCATAATTGGGAAAGAAAGAATAATATTTATCGTAGGAGTTGGAGCACAGGGAGGTGATATATGTAAGATAGAGAAAGCTCTTCCAGGTCTTATCATGATTAACATTGGTAGAGATATAATATACTCTGATGATCCTAGAGGAAGAGTAGACTACTATAATGAGCTTTTCTCTAAATTTTTGGAGAAGGTTTACGTAATCTGATTCTCCAGAACTTAGCTATCAACTTACGAACCTTTGAGAAGCTTTCTTTAGCAATATTTAGAATAGTTTCACTACTCTCACGTGTGATAGCCTCATGATAAGGCTTCTCTACTCCTGCAATACCTGCTACAAAATTCGTGAATGCTCTCTCTATTGATGCTCTAGATGATGCACATTCAGTTACGACCACGATCTTCTTAAGTGGAAATGCTTCAAAAAGTGATAGTAGTCTATAACCTAGATCGTAGTAGAAGTCTGCACTTATCATGAACTCTCCTATAAGATCCTCCTTATACATGTCTAATCCTAACGGAACGACAAGCACTTCAGGACTATACTTCTCTACTAATCTAAGAGCTAGGTCGAGTGCTAGATCAGCAATATCATCTCTAGAGCCTGGAGGTATAGGTATGGGTAGTACACTCCAAGGCTCTTTCTTCACTCTCCTAAATATCTTGGTATCGAGATCGCTTAGACTACATACTGCTACTGTGGGAATCTTAACTATGTCTCTAAGCTCCATAACTATGTCATATATTCCATAACAGAAATGTACATCAATACATAAAATCATTGAGCGTGTTGAGATCTTCTTAGCAATATATGTAGATATGGAGAAGATGCTACACTTTCTAAGAAAAGTTCTACCAGCCCATAGATCTGGAGGCTGGTAAACTAATATGTTTATCCTACTCTCAGAGTCTTCCAATATCTCTCTTAATGCTTTACAGGTTATGCTCATTAATCTTCGGAAGAAGGGTTTACTCCTCGTATGGAAGTATAGGTCTTCAGAGTGAACTTCAGTATAGACTTCTCTAATTACCTTATCGTCAACATCCTCAACGTTTGCTAGTTCTCTTACGATTATGTTATCTCTTCTGAAGTTTATAGGCTTATTTAATGCATTGACGTACTCCTCTATTCTTGGTCTACTCTTAACTATGTATGGTATATCTAGAGAATCTATGTCTAATGGTGCAATTATTTTAACTATGTTGTTCATACTGTTATCATCACCTGCCTACATGTCTGAGGATTCATCTTGAGCTTATATACTTCTAGAAGCTTCTCAGCTAGTTTTGAGGTAGTGTAGCTCAGTAAGAACTCTCTAGCTCTCTCTCTAGCGTTTCTCCCAAGCTCATCTCTAACGTCAGGATGATCTAGAAGGTACTCTATGTATCTTGCAGCTCCATCAATATCGTCAGGACCTTCAACGTGAAAACCATCTACTCCATCTCTCACAACCCATCTCTGACCATAGACTGCTGATGTTATTACTGGAACACCACCATACATGAACTCTATCTGTGTTAATCCTAGAGCCTCCATCTTGCTCATTATTATGTTAACGTAGCTCTCCTTGATCAGCTTGATCTTATCTACATGATCTAGCTCACCTGTTAGAGTAACGTTGGGCAGATCCTTACTCTCACGTACAACATCTTCCCACTGATTTCCAGGTTTTCCAGCAATGACGAAATGAACATCTCTCCTATGTTTAAGCTTTCTAGCTACTCTCACTACGGCTAGAGGATTCTTTCTCTTCTCTATTGTTCCTAAATATGCGACTATCTTCACATTTTCTGGAATACCATACTTCTGCCTGAAGTCTGATGAGTCAACCTTACTAAACATCTCGAACTCATCATCATCAATACCTGTAGGATAGACATATACTTGATCTTTTCTGGCACCCATGAGAATCATGTCCATAGCTTCTATAGGAGTGACACAGAGTATGAGGTCAGCTACTGAGAATATGAGTGGAAACATGAGCTTGTTCCAAGATATCCTGTAAGCTCTCTCCTCAGTCTCGTAGTATGATGGGTCAGGAGGCTGGTAGTGACTCATGTGACAGAACACGTAGTCTTCACATACTCCAGATAGTAGTGAGCTAGTTCTCCTCCACTGTACGAACTTAGCAACATCTTCAGGACCGTTCCATAAGGTTGAATGTGTTATTAAGACGTTAAGCTTAAGCTCGTTTACTAGTCTAGATAGGACGTGTATGAAGTCCTTAAACATTATTCTTCTAGGAGGCCACGTTACAGAGTAAGCCTTAACTCTGACGGTAGGTATCCCAATATGAGGATCTGGGTCCAGTATTATGTACCCTCTATCTCCAATATCCTCCTCTCGAACAACGATCTCATTATCATGATAGTTGCTAGTTATGAGGTAAGCATCATGCCCAAGCCTTCTCAGCCACTTCACCATCCTCTGAGCAGCAAGCTCCTGACCCTTCGAGTTGCTTGTCTGATACATTATTACACCAATTGATAAGTTCATAAATGATCTGCAACATAATATGTGGAAGGGGCCTTATATCCTCTCACCCATGGTGCATCTCTCAGGCATATCTCAGATATGTGATGATGATATTATTCATATACGTAATACTTCAAAAATGATGAGCAGAGCATGTTAATAGTCTAAGAGCAGGTTAATGTGGTTTATAAGTCTCGTAGGAGTAATATGTGAGAAAGTGTGAGAGTTGACGAGCTGCCTATAGACGATAAATTGAAAAAGCTCATAATTGAGGAGAAGGGAATAGTAGAGCTATATCCACCTCAAGCAGAAGCAATAAAGGCAGGATTACTAGATGGAGAGAACATAGTACTAGCAACATCAACAGCAACAGGAAAGACCTTCCTAGCAGAGCTAGCAATGGTTAACTCAGTACTGAGAGGAAGAGGAAAAAGCATACTTCTAGTACCACTGAAAGCTCTAGCACACGAGAAGGCGGAGGACTTGAAAATATATGAGAAGCTTGGCATAAAGATAGCAGTAACAACAGGAGACTATGGTTCACTAGATACCTGGCTAGAGAAGTATGACATAATAGTAGCAACATACGAGAAGTTCGATAGCCTACTTAGACATAGAGCACCATGGTTAAGAAGCATAGGACTACTAGTCATAGATGAGGTACATTACATAAGTGATGAGAAGAGAGGACCAATAATCGAGTCAATAATAGCAAAGCTGAGGATACTTGGAATAAGACCTCAGATTCTTGCACTAAGTGCAACAATAGATAATGCTGACGAGATTGCGGAGTGGCTTGAAGCAAGATTAGTGAGATCTAGCTGGAGACCTGTCAAGCTTAGAGAAGGAGTATACTTTGACGGTAAGATATACTTTAATGATGGTGAGATAACAAGTGTGAAGAAGCTTAAGGATCCTGTAACAGATCTAGTAATAGATTGCTTAGAAGATGAAGGACAAGTACTAATCTTTACCAACTCTAGAGCTAACACAGTAAAACTAGCAAACTCACTAGCACAGTTCATAGCTGGGTATAGTAAGAAGATCATAGATACAGTAGAGACAGGTAAGGTAGTCAGTAAGATAGATGAAGTATCATCATCAAAACTCATAGCTGAGGAGCTTAAGAGAGTTGTGAAGTATGGTGTAGCATTTCATCACGCAGGTCTCGATCATGAGGTTAGGAAGGTCATAGAGAGAGCGTATAGAGATAGGATAATTAAGGTAGTAGTAGCAACTACCACTCTAGCAGCTGGAGTAAACTTACCAGCACGTAGAGTAATAATCCACGAGTACAGGAGATACGAACCTGGAATAGGATTCGAACCTATACCAGTAGCAGAGTATAAGCAGATGGCTGGAAGAGCAGGAAGACCTAGACTTGATCCATATGGTGAAGCTATACTGATAGCAAAGAGAGAAGAAGAGATAGAACAGTTAATGGATCACTACGTAAGGTCAAGTCCTGAACCAGTAATATCAAAATTCTACAAAGATAAACCTCTCTCAACACATATATTAGCAGCAGTAGCTGGAAGATACGTAGAGACTATAAAAGATATAGTAACTTTTCTATCCTTGACTCTAGCAGCAAGACAGAGAGGAATACTCAACAATATAGTATTCAGGAACCTACTTGAAGCTAGAGTCATAAATATAGTAAAGATGTTACAGGAAAGTGAGCTTGCAGAAATACGTAACGGTAAGATAAGACCTACAAAACTTGGAATAACTGCAGCACTAAACTATCTAGATCCTGATACAGCAAAAATGTTTGTGAGAGGATTAAAAGATTCTAGAGCTATCACAGATATATCATACCTCTACATAGTTATTAAATCTCCTGAAGTACCTAAGCTGAGAATAAAGAAGAGCGAGGTAGAGAAGTACTTCTCAATACTGAGAGACTGGTCAGAAATGTTACCTCTCTTAGATAATGTAGATCTTGAGGAACCTGAAATAGAAGAGTTGAGAAGTGTTCTAGAAGAAGTTAAGACTCTATGTTTAATACTTGACTGGATTAGTGAGGCTCCTGAAGATACTATAGTAATGAAGTATGAGGTTGGTCCTGGAGACATTAGAATGTATATCGATACATTAGAATGGTTAATCAATGCTGCAGCACAGATAGCAAGAACGTTAGGACTAGACGAGAAAGCTGAGAGACTAGACATATTAAAGATAAGGGTTAGATATGGAGTGAAGAGTGAGCTTGTAGAGCTAGTACAGTTAGAAGGTGTTGGTAGAGCAAGAGCAAGAGCATTATATGATGCAGGATATAGAACAATAGAAGATATAGCAAATGCAGATCCTAGAGAGATAAGTAGAAGAGTTAAAGGAATAGGTGAGAAACTTGCAAGAATAATAGTTGAATCTGCACGAGACTTACTTAAAAGAGGCTATGTTAAAGCTAGCAAGATTGAGGACAGATCAACACAGGGTAAGGTAGAGGAGAAGCTTAGACAGAGTATAAGTGAAAGACCTAGACAGAGATCAATACTAGACTACTTCACATGAAGTTCACATTACTTGGATTAGGAGGATGGGTATCAGACCCATACATTGATACGATATCTATGGTAGTTGATGTTAATAATACGAGAATACTCATAGACTGTGGGGAAGGAATATTAAAAAGATTAAGAAAGATAGGACTTACACTAAACGATATAGATCTAATCATAGTAACACATAGTCACGGTGATCATTGTCTAGGTTTTCCATCAATAGTACTCTTATCATCATACTATGGGAAGAAGATTAAAGTTATAGCACTAAAAGACACAATTAATGATCTTATAGAGATTGTTAAACATACGCATATAGAGAAACATCTAGTAAACATAGAATTTATAGAGGCTGATACTTACATAACTAGACCATTAATATTTAAAGATTTTTCAATATATTTCACATATACTGATCATACGATACCTACAATAGCTGTTAAGATAGTTTATAATAATGGTAGAAGTATAGCCTACTCGAGTGATACTAGACCAAGCAGTTCTCTAATAGATTTCTTTAAGAATGTTGATGTTCTAATATATGAGGTCTCTAGCTTAGATGAGAGATGTCATGATCATGGTCATAGTACTGTTAAAGATAGTCTAGATATTGCTGAAAAAGCTAGAGTAAAGATTCTAGTTCCCGTACATTACTACGCGACGCTAGACATATTATATTATAAGTGTCAGGTTCCTGTTTTAGTACCTGTACCATATCATTGGTATGATGTTGATTTTCTCTTAGAAAGGTCTTATAGATATCTCAGTATTTAACCAATATGGTACTTGTTTTCTCACTTCTGTTACTATCTTATCAAAGAGTGTGAATGGTGTCAATATTATGGCTTTATCTATGCTCCCCATCTTCAGTGCTTTCACTATCTTTCTCACAGTTCTACTAATAATATTATAATTGTT
>JAADDN010000105.1 GCA_013153895.1 Thermoproteota archaeon
TTACATACCATGGATAAAAAATTATGAATATGTATGATGGAACTGCTGCAGCTAAGGTTAGATATGTATAAGCTTTGCTCCTACTTATATCTCTTGTCATGAGCAGGTATGATGTTAATCCTTGAGCAGCTGATCCACATATATTATATATGTTGTACACTACTGCTAATGCTAGAAAGAAACCTGATACATAATTGAATCCTAGTAACTTACTCATATAAAATGCATCTATGCTATATATGAATGTTGCTAAAGTTCCGAATAATGGTATATATGATTTTTTAAACCATCTCTTAAGACATTCAGAGACTTTAGCCTTGCTTATCTTTATAATATTCTTAAACTGTAGAGATAAAAATGATATTGATATTAGATAGCATATGATTATGATAGAGAAGAGATTTATTATTGTAAGTGCTCTTACTATTACTAACAGTATTATCAGTGCTGCCTGTACTGTTCTCAGAATAAGGAATGCGAGCTGTGTGATGTGAGGTCTATATGCATTAGATATTGTTGTCAATATATCATAAATTATGTATAGTAATCCTAGGGATGCTGCAAGTATTGATAATATTAGTGGAACATTATATACGAGTGATAGAACGGTAAGTGATATTAAGTAGGATATTGTACCAATTATGAGACTTATCTTTATACTTGCTTTAGAGACCCTGAGTCCATATGCTTCTTCTCTAAAAGTCCAGAATTTTATTGGAGTCTGCAATGCTGCTAGAAATGTTATAAACCTAGACATGTAGAAACTATAAAGTCCATAGAACTCTCTTGGTAGGTATCTAGGTACAAATATTATACTTACTAGTCTAGATAATGAGGCTAATGTTCTGAAAATTATGCTTAGTACAGCTTCTCTAAATGGTCTTCTCTGTATCATTTTCACGTCAGTTGCCTCCTTATTTTTGTCAAGTTTAATATGTATCATTTCTAGTACTGTTACTTTCTGAATGATTAACTTATTAATAGTGGTCGTAGATAAGGTACATATATGGAGGGGCTTAAAAGCAAGATATATGAGTTCCTTGTCAGGAATAGAGGAAAAGTATTTACTGTAGAAGAGATTGCTAAAGCAGTTAACGAAGAACGTATTAGTGTTGTTAAAGCACAGCTAACTAGGCTAGTTAAGGAGGGTAAAGTGATTAAGGTAGATATCGATAAATATAAGGCAGTGTAAGTACAGTACAGGGAACCGTGAGAAAGATATTTGTTGCTGGTCTAGGTGTTGCTGGTTCCTCTCTAATATACTTAGCTAGCAACATTATGCAAAATAATGTGCAAATCTATGCTTGCGATTCTCGAATTACACCTTGGACACATATTGTATGTGGAGAACTTGTTCCAGAAGTATCATGTTTGAAAGGTAAGGTTCCTGAACAAGTTTATGATTATTTAACATATTCTCAGAAGATATTGATGGAGAATACACGTATTGTAAGATCTTTCAATAATATGATTATAATTATTGATGATCTAACGTTTAATATTAATTTTAGATTTTATATGATTGATAAATCTTTATTAATAAGGAACCTTATAGAGAAGTCTGAGAGAAAGTGTGATCTAATGTTAGGATATTCAGCATATCGTTATGATGTTCATAAGAATTTTATGAGAGTTTACTTGAGGTCTCGTGAAGGTCATAAGAAGAGTATTGATGTAGATATAATTATTGCTGCTGATTCATTTCCATCTGTGTTCTATTCTTCAGATATATGGTACATGCTTTCAGAATCTAAATATCGTTATCTTACCTGTATATCATGTATAGCAGAGATGGAGCAGATAATTGAATGTCCAACAATCATTATTGACCCAGATATATGTCCTGGAGGTTATGGCTGGATCTTTCCAAGATCTAATGATGTTGCTAATGTTGGTATAGGATTTCTTACTGAAAATGTCATTAATATTAGTAACATGTTTGAAAAGTTTTTAAGAAAGTTTAATCTAAAGAGATTAACTAAGCCTTTATCAAAGACTTTGCCTGTTGATGGAATTATAACATCAAGCGTTCACAACATAATCTATATTGGTGATGCTGGTGGCTTCGTGGTTCCAACTAATGGTGCTGGTATAAATCCTGCTATTGCGAGCTCCATCATAGCATTAGAATCTAAACTAGATTCTGAAATATTTAATGAGAAGGTTAGAAAGGTTTTTGGAGATTATTTTAACAAGCTTGTAAAGTTAAGGAAGATAATTGATAAATATCTCATAGATAAGAATCTCTTTAAAAGTCTTGTAAAGGAGTTGAAGAGAGGGAAAATTCTCATGCCTCTCTTTAGGAAAGTTCTTAGCGACCTCATGCTTGGTCATGTAGTACCTATGTATAGGATAGTTATACCATGTATCGATAGTCTAGTGACATCACTTAAATTTCCCCGATTATAATGAGGTCGAGTAAGGTCGTGTACCTCTATCTTCCTCGTGAGGTTGAGCTAGCGTTGAAGGAGGTTGTGAGATGCTTATCTGATATCTGTCGTGTAAGGTATCTGTCTGACAGGTTATATAAATCAACTCTACACTATATAGCTAACCGTGGAAAGCTTATTAGACCTGTCCTTCTTCTCCTGACCTGTCACATGTTGAATGGAGATCTAGATAAGGCTATCAGAGCTGCTGTTGCTGTAGAGTGTGTTCATATTGCATCTCTTCTTCAGGATGATGTCTTCGACATGCATAGAGAGAGGAGAGGAGTTTCAACTCCACGTGAGCTGTTTGGAGACTTCTTCTCTATTCTTGCAAGCAACGTGTTCATAGCTAAAGCTGTGGAGTATAGTATACTTACAGGAGTAGATAAGGTACCGATAGAGATAGCTAGAGCCGCCATAGATCTAGCAGATGGTGAAGCTCTCGAGCTTGAGCTTAGAGAGAGCTCGAGAATAGATCCTCAACATTACTTCTCTATAATACGTAAGAAGACTGCATCACTAATAGAGGCAGCTATGGTCATAGGTGCTTACCTATCTAAAGCATCTGAGAGAGATGTTAAGAAAGTTAGGATGCTCGGAAGATTATTAGGAATACTTTACCAGGTGAGAGATGATATAATAGATTTTCTCGATGGTGAGAATGAGAAGGTTAACATTGTTAACGTGTTCATGAGTAGTGGTCTAGATAGAGACTCAGCTCTTGATAAAGCGTTAAAAATATTGAGAAACTTGTTCAAAAGTGTTGATAAAGCTATAGATTCAGTATTTGGAGAGAAAGGTCAGATACTCAAATCGCTAGTTCACTCTAACCTACGTCTACATATAGCAGACTTATTTTAGAAAATTGAGGTATTTATAAGCTGTCAACATCTTATAACGATGGAGATCCCACAGGTAATAGACGTGGATGGAATGAAACTAAGGTTCGAAGATCTATTTAAGGCACCTGAGAAGGATGGTACAGTAATATCTGTCAGAGTACATAGATCTGTAAAGGAGGCTCTAATGAGATTAGCTGAGAAGGAGGGTCTACATGGAGTATCAGAGCTAGTGAGGTATATAATAGCTGGATTCCTAATGGGTAAGTACAAGATAGTTAAGCCAGATCCAAAAGTACTTGCTCCACCAATATATTTAAACATTAATGTAGTAAAGACGACGAGACCGCCTAATGAGAATCCTGAAGAAGCAGAACTTGCTCTTGAGGCTCTAGAAGCTAAAGCAGAGATAGAGGAGGTAATTAAGGAGGCTGAAGACTTCATAACAAAGGCTAAGTTGAAGGCCGTCAAGTTACAGGGTAATGAGTATGCTAGAAAGCTTAGAACTAAGATATTTAAGGCAATGGTCAAAGCTGTAAGATACAACTTTAGAGATCGTATAGAGAAGTTAAAACAGTTATTCGAAGAGCTTAACAACCTCCTCGTCAATAGGTAGTTAGGTATCTACTGTGAGCAGAATAGAGAGAGTGATAGTAAAGCCAACATACTCTCCAGAGTATCCAGTAATAATAGGAGACTCAGTGTTAGAAAAGGTTTCAGAAATAATTCAACGAGAACTTCAACAGAGTCCTGATAAGATTGTAATATTTGTTCAAGAACCTGTAAATAAGATTGATCTGTTTAATAAGCTTGTAGAGAATCTACGAGAGACCTATAATACTTACATAGTTGAGGTTCCTTCAGGAGAGACTGCTAAGTCAATAGACTACGTGCTCAAATATGTACATTATCTACATGATATACAGGCAACAAGAGCAACATTAATTATTGGAGTCGGTGGAGGAGCTTTAGGAGACTTAGTAGGTTTTCTATCCTCAATATATCTTAGAGGTCTACCTCTCGTACTGATCCCTACGACCCTACTCTCGATGGTAGACTCATCTATAGGTGGAAAAAATGCTGTAAATTTATTCAATATAAAGAACGTGTTAGGAACATTTTATCAACCTAAGATAGTTATAGAGGATCTACGCTTCTTAGATACACTTCCTGAACGTGAACTTAAGTCAGGTCTTGCAGAAGTAGTTAAGTATGGTGTAACAATAAATCCAACAATTGTGAAGATTGTAGAGAACGATTTTGATAAAATATTGAAGAGAGATAGAGATATACTTATAGATCTCGTGAAGCTATCTGTTGAATGTAAAGCATGGATTGTGAACCTAGATGAGAGAGAGGAGAAGGATGTTCGACAGATACTTAACTATGGCCATACTGTAGGTCATGGAATAGAGGCAGCTGCAGGTGGAGCATTAACACATGGAGAGTGTGTGATGATAGGCATGATAATTGAGTCTGATCTTGGAGTACGCTTAGGATACACTGATAAACTAGTATGGTCAAAGCTTACCGAGATATCTAAGAGCATAGGCTTACCTAATAAGATTCCTAAGAGCATAGATAAGAGAGAGATTCTTAAGAAGATCGAGTATGATAAGAAGAGGGTAGGAACAATCATAAAGTTGCCAGTAGTCCATAGATTAGGAGAGTTCGAGATAGTTAAGATGGAGATCTCTAAGCTTATTAGCTACCTAGATAATATACTCGAAGAGTACTACGAGAAGTAGGGATGATGATCTCCTGCCCCCACAGTATTTGATAGATGAAGATTGCCGGGCCGGCACTGACCTAGGAAGAATTATTTAGAGGATTTAGAGGATAGATCTCATGAGTAGTCAACATGGTGAGCAGCTTTCTGAGATAGAGTTGAAAATACTGATGCAATTATATAAGTCAGGTGGATCATATATACAGAGGAACCTCTGGAAAGCTATAAACGTTGATGGAAAGACAGGATTACCATACTTACTCAAACTTGAGAAACGTGGTCTAGTTGTGAGAGAGAAGATTAGCGACTCTAGGAGAGCTCAATATCTCGTAAAATTGACTCCAGAAGGAAGGAAGATAGTTGAAGAGTATCTTAAAGCAACTGCTCCAGGAAGAAAAGAAGTTCTAGAAGTAGATTATACATTGAGACCTGAGGAGCTTAATGAAGCTGAGAAGATCCTTATAACTATACCATGTCTCTATTGTCCATTTCTAGAGTATTGTGGTAAAGCTAAGCATCTTGACCCAGCTAAGTGTGAGCTCTTCTCGAAATGGATATTAAGTAAAGTTCAGCAGAGTGAGACAAGATGAACCTGCTTAGAGTCTTTGTTGCTGTAGAGATCACGGATGATAAGATAAGGAAGTTGATAGAGAGCATACAGAAAGAACTTCTGAAAGGTGGGGTAGATATCAAACCTGTAGAACTAGAGAACCTACATATAACACTGAGATTTATAGGAGAGGTACCTCAGGCAACAGTTAATGAGATAATTAACAAGTTGAAGACAATATCTTATCAGAAGTTTAAAATGAGGATTAAGGGACTTGGAGCATTTCCATCACCATCAAACCCTAGAGTAATATGGGCTGGAGTTGCTGAAGGATCTAGAGAACTATCTGAGCTTCACGAAATCATTGAGAAATTGATTGGAAAGTACGGTATAAAAGATGATAAAGAGTTTACACCTCACCTCACAATTGCTCGAGTTAGATCACCTAGAAATAAGCAGTACATAACATCAATAATAGAGAAGTATAAAGACCTCGAGTTTGGAGAACAGGAGGTATCATGCATAAAATTGAAGAGAAGCGTATTAACACCAAGAGGACCAATATATAGTGATCTTCT
>JAADDN010000120.1 GCA_013153895.1 Thermoproteota archaeon
TCGAGAGCGTTATTGCTGGTAAGTATGTTCCAGTTGGTACTGGAATGGTTGAGCTGATGATGGAGCTGTAACCTGGGAAAAGATTTTTAACGCTTTGTCTAGGTCTAGCGTCAGT
This sequence comes from Thermoproteota archaeon, assembly GCA_013153895.1. Lineage (GTDB taxonomy): Archaea > Thermoproteota > Thermoprotei > Thermoproteales > Thermocladiaceae > JAADER01. Next base: position 116 of record JAADDN010000120.1, read on the forward strand.
TATGGTTGACTTAGCTAGAGAGCTTAAGGTAGCTATAAATACTGGAAAAGTTGTTCTAGGGTCTAGACAGACTATAAAAGCGATACTTAGAGGAGAAGCTAAGGCTGTAGTGGTTGCAGCAAACATACCTAACTGGATAAAGGATGATGTTGAGTATTATGCTAAGCTTGCTCAGATACCTGTCATAGTGTATCCAGGATCAAGCTGGGAGCTTGGTGCTGCATGTGGAAAGCCTTTTAAAGTCTCAACGCTAGCTATAATTGATCCAGGAGAAAGTGCTATACTAGAGCTCGCACGAGGATGAGACCATGCCCAACATAAGATTAACAGATGAGGAACTAAGATATGCAGCACTGTTCGAGAAGATAACTGGGATAGTGCCAGTTGACACTATAATTGACGAGAATTATAATAGGATAATATTCGTAGTTGATAAGGGATTCGCACCATTGGCAGTTGGTAGAGGTGGTGTAAACATCAAGCGTCTTAAAGAGCTCATAGGTAAGGATGTCGAGGTCGTTGAGAAGGGTGATACTCCTGAAGAGCTCATAAAGAACTGCCTATACCCTGCTAGGGTCCTAGCAGTTAAAATAATGAAGTTACCATCCTCAGGAGTCGTCGCTATAGCTACAGTACATCCTGACGATAAGGCTATAGCGATCGGTAGACAGGGTAGAAACATAAGTAGAGCTAAGCTTCTAGCTAAGAGGTACTTCGATATTGAGAAGGTAATACTATCCTAAGATTAGCAGTTTCAGCCTAAGACTTTTAAACCTCTAAGAAGCTTCTAACAAGACATGCCAGGTAAGAAGAGTCCTGTAGGATTATTCGCAGCTAGGAAGTTAAGATTGAAGAGAAAGAAGTTCAGGTGGAGTGACCTACACTATAAGCGTAGAGTACTACGATTTGCTAAGAAGTTTGATCCACTTGAAGGTGCTCCAATGGCCAGGGGAATAGTGCTTGAGAAGGTTGGTGTAGAAGCTAGGAAGCCTAATGCAGCTGTGAGAAAGTGTGTGAGAGTTCAGCTAGTTAAGAATGGTAAGATAGTTACAGCATTCGTGCCATATGACGGTGGTCTAAACGTGATTAATGAGCATGATGAGGTCATAATAGAGAGAATAGGAGGACCAGAGGGTAGAGCATATGGAGACCTGCCTGGAGTTAGATTTAGAGTAGTGATGGTTAATGGTGTAAGCTTAAAAGCAATATTGGAGGGTAAGAGACAGAAACCTATGAGATAAGTTAACGCTTTATCTTCCTATATATTGGCAAGTTCATGAGTGCTATGTGAGTTCTACCACTGTAGAATCTTGTCTCAACGTTCCTACTCTTCAATCTCTTATCAACCTCCTCAACAGTAAGCTTCTCTGGATCATGTATCTTGCTACCTATTATGAAGTTGCATGCGTATCCAAATGATGGAATCCATACATTATATTCTTTCACTATTGGAAATACTTGTTTAACAGATTCTAGAACTTTATCATAAACATTCTCGTAGTAGAATGATGAACCTGCTTGTGTAACCATTATTCCATCTTCTGTCAATATCTCACTTATCTTCTTATAGAACTGTGCTGTATATAGTTCATATGCTATCTCTGATGCATATGGATCTGTTAGGTCTAGTATAACTACATCATATTTTTCTGTCGTCTTGTTTACGTATTCTTTACCATCTGCTATTACTACTCTTCCTCTAGGATCGTAGAATGATCCTCTGTGAAGTTCCTGTAAGTATTGTTTTGATAGTTCTACAACCTTCTCATCTATGTCTACCATTACTGCTTCTGTTACTGTATTATGTTTGAGTACTTCTCTCAATGTTGCTCCTTCTCCTCCTCCTATGATTAGTACCTTCCTTGGATTAGGATGTGTTATCATTGCTGGATGTACTAGAGACTCGTGGTATATATGTTCGTCTACTTCTGTTGATTGTACAAGTCCGTCTAGCACTAGTGCTCTACCATACTCTGTTAATTCTACGATCTCAATATTCTGGTATTGACTTCGTGTTTGTTGTATTACTTTGCTTATCTTCATTATCATGTATGTCTCGTATGATACTGGTTGTATTACTACTAGTCCTGGTATTATTAGACTTGTCACTATAGGTCTCATATGGTCAGGGTTTTTAAGAAGTAATGTTACATTAGTTGCGAAGTGATGAGGGTATACGTTGAGACTTATGGTTGCTGGCTGAACAAGGCTGATAGTATGATCATGATTACTCTACTCTTGAGAAGAGGTTACAATATTGTTACTAGGGTTGAAGATGCTGATATAGTGATATTGAACACTTGTGCTGTCAGAGGTGACTCTGAGATTAGGCAGTTGAAACGTATGAGAGAGCTCTATCGTAAGTATCCTGATAAGATCTATATCATAGCTGGATGTCTAGCTAAGGTACGTGTTAGTGAGATAAGGAAAATTTTTGAAGGTAAGTGCATAATTGTTGGTCCTAATGATGTAGAGAACATTGATAATATTATTGATGTTGCTCTTAGAGAGGAACGTAAGATATTTCTAAGTGATGATAGACCTATGAAAGTTCTTCCTGACTATATTCCAGAACTGATGATGCATGTACATGTTGTTCCTCTACAGGTTGGATGTCTATGTTCATGTACTTTCTGTGTTACTAAGTATGCTAGAGATGTTAAAGGTAAAGTTAAGAGTTATCCTATCGATCTAATTATTGAAAACGTGAAGAAGGCTATTGAGAGAGGTGCTAGAGAGATCTATCTTACTGGTCAAGATGTTGCTTGTTATGGATTTGATAGAGGTTATACTTTGGTAGATCTTCTTGAGAAACTTCTATCATCAATTGATAGAGATGACATATTTATAAGGATTGGTATGTCAGAGCCTGAAGCTTTCAGTAAGATTGCTGATCAACTCATAGATATAGTTAAGAGAGATCGAAGAGTATACAAGTATTTTCATCTTCCTGTACAGTCAGGTAGTGATAAGATTTTGAGATTAATGCGTAGAAAATATACTGTTGATGAGTATAGAGAGCTTGTACGTAAGATACGTAGAGAGATTCCTAATGCTACCATAGTTACTGACATGATAGTTGGCTTTCCTGGAGAGACAGAGGAAGACTTTGAACTATCTCTTAAATTGATTAGAGAGTTAGAGTTTGATAAGGTCCATGTTGCACGTTTCAGTCCTAGACCCTTCACTGAGGCTGAGGTCATGGAGAATCAGGTTCCTGATAGTGTTAAGAAGATGAGGAGTAGAAGAATGGTTGAGATAGCTAACGAGGTCTCTCTCAAGAGGAATCTTATGTATATTGGTGGAAGATTTAGAGGTATAGTAAGCTCTCTAGATCAGAAAGGTCAGGGAGTTGTTGTGAGATTAGAGAACTATAAGCCAACGATAGTTAAGAATGTTGATGATAGTCTCATAAGTGCTATAGTTGAGGTTAACATTAGAGATGCTACACCAATAAACTTGATAGGTGACATTGATAAGGTAATTATAGAACCTGTAAAGATATTCAGAAGAGTACAAATATGTGAGGAACTAGTTGAAGATGCAAGCTAGCGAGGTAAAGAGGATCCGTAAGATACGTGTTGAAGATCTTGAGGAGATTTCTAGAATAATTATGGAAGTGTTCCCTGAAGATTGTAACATAATAATTAGATATGTAAAGTATATTTATGCTATAGTGAGAGATCACTCATATATTGTAGAGATTAATAATAATATTGCAGGATTCTGCATAAACTCTGTAGAGTATGGTAGAGGTCATATAATGTATCTTGCAGTAAAGAGTAATTATAGGAGGAGAGGTGTAGGTAAAGCTCTTCTATGTGTATCGTTGATACATTTCTTCTATGAGTTAGATCTTTCAGAAGTGTTTCTTGAAGTTCAGACTGAGAATGTTCCAGCTATAAGATTGTATGAGAGTCTTGGTTTCAGGATAGTTAGAAGGATACCTCGCTATTATATTGATGGTAGTGACTGTTATGTGATGGTTGTTGATAAGGGGACTTTCAGGAACTTTTGTGAGAGTATGTGTATATCATTACTCGACGACTATGACCTTCATGAGGTTGGTAGTCTCTTCTCTAAGTCCTCCCGTCATGACTACTATCTCTCCAACTGAGACCTCTTCCTCTTTTTTGAGTATTTCTAATAGTTTGTTAAGTGCTTCCCAAACATCTTCAACATCATGTACAATATATGGCTTTACTCCCCATAATAATTGTAGTTGTCTCCTAACTTTCTCACTTCTTGTTGCAGCATATATCTCTGTTCTTGGTCTAAATCTGCTTACTCTTCTAGCTGTTGTTCCACCTCTAGTATATATTAGTATCTTAGCGTTAAGTAGCTCAGCAACATGTGCTACACCATGAGCAAATCTGTCATGCAGGTTTGCTCTTGGATACTCAACCTCTACGTGAAGCTTCTTCTCTGCCTCTTCTATGATTCTTCTTAACCATCTTACTGCTTCTACAGGATACTTACCTACAGCAGTCTCATCTGCAAGCATGAGTGCATCAACTCCTTCTCTAACTGCAACCATGACGTCGACAACTTCTGATCTTGTTGGCATTGGTTTCTCAACCATTGATTCTAGAAGCTGTGTAGCTACTATGACAGGTTTTGCATAGTATATACTTCTTCTAACTATCTCAAGCTGTATTTCAGGTATCTTCTCTAACGAGAAGTAGAGTGCTAGATCTCCTCTAGCTACTAGTACTGCATCTGCCTCATGTATTATTGAGTCAAGGTTCTCTACTGCTCTTCTAGTCTCAATCTTAGCTATAACCTTTATATCTTCTGCACCTCTATCCTGTAGGAAGTCCTTCAGAACTCTAACATCTTCTCTAGATCTGACGAATGATAATCCAACATAGTCTAGTCCAGCTTCAATTACGAATTCTAGATCTCTCATATCTTTCTCAGTAAGTGTTGGTAAGGGGAGGTCCTTACCAAGTATGGAGAAAGTCATCTCTGACTTCACTATACCATCATTAAGTACTACACATTCTACATGTCTCTCTTTGACATCTTCTACACGTAGCCAGAGAGCTCCTGCTCCTAGAACTATTGTATCTCCTTCCTCTATTATGTCGAACACTTTCTTACTAGGTAGAGGAATCTCATATTTTGATGCTTGTCCCGTCTCTGCTAGAACTATAATTACTTTATCACCCTTCTTCACCTGATAGTTTGTGTCTAACTTTCCTGTTCTTACTGTTGGTCCCTGTAGATCTCCTACTACTGGTATAGGTTTCTCAACTATCTTCTCAGCTTCTCTTACTAGGTTCACCATTTCTCTCCACATTTCTGGATTACCATGTGCAAAATTTATTCGGAAACAGTCTACACCTTCTCTAGCTAGTCTAATAACGATATCTCTATTCATTGTTGCTGGACCTATGGTAGCTATGATCTTAGTTCTCCTACGGTAAACCACGTGCTAGTGATATCTATCTAATATAACTATCTTACTAAGTTACTACTTTTTGCAAGATTCCTGAACCTGATAGCATCATCAAACATGTACACATTATTGAACAGTACATACACTAGTGATCCATCACAGTTATTACAGATCTCTAATAGCTTCCTAAGATCATCATCCGTATACTTGTACCTATAGTTAACTTCTCCTGGACCTATACCATGAAGTCTAAAATAGTTTACTTCCTGCCTCTTTACTGGAAGTCTACGAAATGGATCAACAACATGCACTATCTCACATTTATCAAATATCTTCTTTAAAAGTTCGATCTTATTATAAAAATCTCCTCTAGGTTCCCAACCTATGATTATGTCTCCTCGTTTAATAGTATTAAAGAACTCTATTATCCATCTACAAGACTCTTCAGTAGCTGGAAGTGATGGAGGAGTCTGGAATATGAATACCTT
>JAADDN010000006.1 GCA_013153895.1 Thermoproteota archaeon
AGGAGCGTGGTCAAGTCATAGTCATAGGTGCAACAAATAGACCAGAAGCAGTAGACCCAGCACTAAGAAGACCAGGAAGATTCGACAGAGAGATCTACATTGGAATGCCTGATAAGCGTGCTAGAAAGGAGATACTTGCAGTACATACGAGAAATGTGCCACTATGTACTAAAGAGGATGTTGAGAAGAAGATCTGTGCTGAAGGTGACGAAGTCGACCTAGACAAGCTTGCTGAGATGACTCATGGATACACTGGAGCAGACCTAGCAGCATTAGTGAAGGAGGCAGCAATGATAAGACTAAGAAAAGCAATAGAGAGAAAGGAGATAGATATTGAACAGCCTGAGATACCACCAGAACAGTTACAGAAGATAAAGATAGGTATGTCAGACTTCATGGAAGCATTAAAGTATGTTCAGCCAACAGTACTGAGAGAAGTAATCATAGAGGTACCAGAAGTACACTGGGACGATATTGGAGGATACGAGAACGTTAAGCAGGAGCTACGTGAGGTAGTTGAGTGGCCATTAAAGTATCCAAAGTACTTTGAGGAGCTTGGAGTAGAACCACCAAAAGGAATACTGCTCTTCGGTCCTCCTGGTTGTGGTAAGACTTTGTTGGCTAAGGCTGTTGCTACTGAGAGTGGTGCTAATTTCATAGCCGTAAGAGGACCAGAGATACTCAGCAAGTGGGTAGGTGAGTCAGAGAGAGCAATAAGAGAGATCTTCAAGAAGGCTAGGATGGCTGCACCATGTGTAGTATTCTTCGACGAAATAGACGCAATAGCACCAGCAAGAGGATTAAGACATGATACTAGTGGAGTAACAGACAGAATCGTTAACCAGCTACTCGCAGAGCTAGACGGAATAGCACCACTAAAGAATGTCGTAGTGATAGCAGCAACAAACAGACCTGACATACTTGACCCAGCACTACTAAGACCAGGAAGATTCGACAGAATAATCTATATACCACCACCAGACGAGCAGGCAAGATTCGAGATCTTGAAAGTACATGTTAAGAAGATAAAGGTGGCAGATGAGGTAAAGGAAGGAGACTATAAGTATCTGAGAGATCTAGCAAAGAGAACAGAATACTACACTGGAGCAGACCTAGCAGCACTAGTACGTGAAGCAGCAATGTTAGCATTAAGAGAATCAATAAAGTCAGGAACAATAAAGCCAGTAGAGATCAGACACTTCGAGGAAGCACTCAAGAGAGTACAGCCATCACTATCACCAGAACAGGTTAGAAGATATGAGGAGATGGCTAGAGAGCTAAGAAGAACAATAATGGGAGGATAACCTCACTTACGCTTAATAACTTCAACACCTTTATAACTCTCCTCAATAACTTTCAACACTAGATCTCTAACCTCCTTCTTAAGAGACTTCCAATGAATAATAACACGTTCAGGAAATGGTATCGTCCTAGTAATAGCATCTTTAACATTTTTCTCACTAATATTAACATACTTAGGTATTGTATGTCCAAGATCAATATCTAGATTAAATACATGATTCATTAACGTACAGTAATGAAGATCGCCTATCGAGACCGTTATCTTTCCTATCTTCTTCAAATAATCTTCAAATCTAGTTAAGATATCGTTTATAAGATCTATGAAAAGGTGAACACATCTCTCATCATTCCACTCCTTCTCACTTGATCCAACCTCTATAAAACATGATTCATAATTTATAGATGGTCCGTGATGAGTAGCTTCCATAACAACCTCATATTCACCTAATAGTTCTCTCTCTTCAGCAAACTTTCTTAATTGTCTAATAATGTTAGAATTTAAACATGCATTACATATCGAGACCTCGTAATCTACACCTCCATACTCTGCCTTACCCCAGTTACCACTTGTATGAACTGTTAACATTGGTCTAGGATTTTTCGACATTTCATGTCTACTAATAAACAATATTTTAGGGTTCTCAATATTTACGATAGACAATACTTTACATAGCTCTGAATTCTCTATAAATGGTAGATCTCTATCTTTAAGTAAGATAACAGGAAATTCACGATACTTAAGAATCTTCAAGTTATTGCAGTCTCTTACATGTAGCATATTGTTTTCAATTTTCTTAAAAACATTATATGAGAATTTATCTGTTTTAGAGAATGCTAATAAGATCATTATAACACCTCGAGAAGTTTTGTTATTGATATCTCTCCTATAGCTGTCGGATTATAATATTCTAATGCTGATAGAACTCGTGGATGTACTTCCCCTACATATCCTAGCTCAATTCTCCTATTCTTCTCAACTATTATTCCAGTTCTCTCAGGTATAAGTCCGGGCACTTTTCCTCTCTTATATTCTATGTTGATATTCAATACTTTAAATAATGTGTTAAATATTGTTAATATATCTGTTAAAGTGATATCTCTTCCTGTTATTAGTACTCCAAGATGAATATCTTGTATGACCTTATTATCTTCATACCATGCTACATCTCCGATATCGAACAATTTTGCTTGTCTCTCAGCTAATGCTGGATTCTCTCTTACGACATCTAGAAGTTGAACCCATATACATCTTCTAACAGAGTTGTATAGTTCTGACTTAGGATTTAGAACCTCTATAATACCATCCTGTTCACATATTTCTTGAAGCTTCTTACTAGTCATCACGTACGTCATGATCTCAATAATGTTCATGCCTCTCAATATTGCTCTAAGCTGGGTTACTATACGACTTAACGTGCTCTTACGTCCATGAACAGGTTGTAATGGATATTCACGTTCTATCTTATCGTAACCATACATTATTAATATGTCTTCTACAACATCTACCTTATGGAGAACATTGATCCTATATGGAGGAACCTTAACAATAATGTATCTATCTTCTTCATCAACATCATGCCTAGCCTTGAGAAGAAGCTCTATGATCTCTTTTCGAGTTAGTCTTATTCCAGATATATCGTAGACGTATTCCTCATCTAGACTATATTTAAGAGGATTGAAGAGCTCGTTCCTGATATATGAGTAGTAGTCTACATGTATTCTAGGAACCTCAACTATCTTTGATCTACTTCTCTCAAGAACATTATATACGACTACTCTATAAACATCAATAACTCTCTTCAGATCTGTTCCTGTAACATCTATCATAATATTCCTAGTCTTCTCAGTAACTTTATGAAGCTCAGAGTTTAGAATAGGTATAATAACGAGAACATTATTTGAAGAGTCTACTATTACAGGAACCTTCTCCTTATCCGGACTTAGTGCTATATCTCTATACTTCTGACCTTTCTCCGTGATCTCTAGTACCTCTTTTCCTTTCATAACTCTATCATAACCTAATGGTACGTACTCCACATCATTAACGTTCATTGATGTATATCTTATGGGGAATCTTATCTTATCAGCATCATAGAGACCTATAGCTACTACCTTCCTATCTCTACCATACGTCTGATGAAGCTTCTCCTGTAACTGCATTAACTGTCTAACAGCTTCCTCATGAAGCTCAACATCTCTAACTATGCTAGTTATGACGTACCTTCTCCAAGGAACATCATCAACATACATATCATAGGTCTCATATCTCACATCTATTCTTGGTAATCCAGTCTCAATACCGAGAAGACCTTTTATAACTCTAGCTATACCCTCGACAGAGAACATGTCAGGTCTATCATGAGTAACCTCAAGCTCTACAGTATCGTTCTCAATCTTCTCGAGCTCACCTTTCAATCTGGTAAATATGTTCTTAAGATCATTATCGCTTAATGATGTACCTACAAGCTTCTCTAAATCCCATCTTTGAAATGATATTATGGGCATGTCAGCTCTCTAATAATCATCCATCTTTTCAATATTATGAACCTCATAGTCATTTCAAGGATCTAGGCGCGATATAACGTACAATCTTCCCATGGTAAGTCTACTGGCGAATCCTGATCCTTTACTGATGAGTATGATAGAGAGCTATTTCTTCTATTCTTCAGGTATCTCCATCTCTATCTCCTGTACTGTCAGGACGTTATGTGGACAGAACATTGCGCAGAATCCACAGTGTGTGCATATTAGCGGTTTGTTCTGTTCCTCATCCCACTGTATTGCACCTACTATACATGCTTCTGCACATCTTCTACACCCTATACATTTATCATAGTTTACGAATAGTACTATTCCTCTCCTCTCTATAGCGTCCATTGGACATGCTCTGACACATGGCGGATCCTGACATAATCTACAAACTATTATTGAGAATCCTCTCTCAAATCCGCCCATCGATCGTACAACTATTGCAGACTTTCCGAAACCTAGATATCCCTGTCTACGTGAGCATGCTAACATACATAAGCCACATCCTACACAGGACTCGTAGTCTCTTATTGTTAGTCTCTTGCCCTTGATCTTTCTAGTTTTCTTAACTTCCTGTACCTGGACTTGAGAAGACATGTGTTAGAGATGTTTCCCTATCTATTAAATAACTGTGACGGTATATGCAGAGAGTACTTAACCCTTGAGAATCTTCTCGACAATATTTTTCAATTTTGTAGCTAGTTCCTGAGCTTTAGCTGGATCCTTATGTTCAACAAAGATCCTTATTATTGGCTCTGTTCCACTTGGTCTAACTAGGAACCAGCCGTCCTCCATGTCGACTCTTATACCGTCTATATATATCTGCCTATACTGAGAGTACTCTTCCTTCAATACTTCCACAACCTTGCTGAACTTCTCCTTCTGTTCAGGAGTGACCTCTACCCTGAGCTTGACCGCGTAATATTTTGGTAATGTCTCATAAAGCTCGTGAAGTCTCTTACCTGTCTCTGCTAGCAGGTTAAGCATCAACATTGTAGTCATAGGTCCATCTCTGACTGGGTTATGTCTAGTATAGAGGAATCCTCCATTCTCCTCGAATCCACAGAACGCGTTTGTCTCAAGTATCTTGTATGACACGTTTATTGCACCTACAGGAGTCCACTCTATCTTTATGTCAAGTCTAGTTAATACTTCTTCAACAAGTTTTGAAGATGATACTGGTGTAACAACTATCCTAGAGTATCCATCCTTAACCTCTCTATCAACTATGTGACTTGCGATTATCGTTCCTGACCTATCTCCCCACAAGAACTCTCCTGTCTCGTCAATAAATATTGATCTATCAGCATCTCCATCATATGCTATGCCTATACAGCCTAGGTCTCTGACAGTCTTTATCAAGTCTACTACAGTGTCAGGTCTAGGCTCTGGAGGTCTATCTGGGAACCTACCGTCAGGGTATGAGTTTAATGCTAGATACCTAACTCCAGCTCTCTTCAAGAGCTCTGGAACTAGTAGTGATGCTGCACCATTAGCACAGTCTATGACTATCTTCATGTCAGCCTTCCTTATCTTATCGAGGTCAACTCTCGAAAGTATGTCATCTATGTACGTGTTGAGGAGGTATCTTGCATCATGTATGTTACCTAGCTCGTTATATGGTTTTAATGTGAACTTCTCTTCCCAGTAAAGTTCCTCTATCTTCTCCTCCTCGCTTCTAGGAATTTCAATTCCTCTTGGACCGACAACCTTTATACCATTATACTGAGGAGGATTATGACTAGCTGTAACTATGACAGCACCATCAAAACCATGCCTCTTAACTAAATACTGAGTTGCAGGTGTCGGCGCTAGACCAACCTCATATACATCACAGCCACATGCTACTAGACATCCCTTTATTATGTTTGCAACATATTCACTAGATGTTCTAGAGTCCCATCCTATGAGTATCTCCTTACCTGAGAAGTATGTTCCTATAGCCATTCCTATCCTAGTAACGAACTGTGGAGTTAGTTCAACATTGACAACTCCTCTTATACCATTAGTACCAAAGAGTCGAGGGTACTTTCCCATTGAGAAGATACTATCTTAACTAGATTTAAAAGACTGTGAGAAATGTGCAGGTTCTACCTGACAATCTCCTCAACAGGTACTGGATTCGTACGATTTATAAG
>JAADDN010000066.1 GCA_013153895.1 Thermoproteota archaeon
CACATAGATATATTTCACCGTCTTCTGTAAGCTTGCTGACAACTGTATAAGCTATGTTTATAATCTTCTCAGCAAGTTCTACAAACCTATTATAATAGGCTGCATATTCAGTAAATATCCTCCTCAGATAGGTATCTGTAATATTAAAATGCTCTTTTACAGAAGGCATAGTTGCCCTAGGTAGAAAAACATGATTATCAATATGATCGATAAGATGACCAACCTTCTCCTCAATAACAGGTAAATAACGTCCCAATGCTTGTATCCCTATCTTAGCCTCTTCTACTGCGGTAGCATTATCTATCGCGGTATTTAGCAGATAGTTCAGAAGCTTCTTATCTGTCTTTACTCTCTTGCTAGATATAATATTTAGACGATTTAATCTCGGCAGTATAGACTTATTAAACAGAACACCTATCGCTGGCGGCTGTATAAGCTTAATAATTAGTAAAAGTAGATCTTCACCATACAGCTCGACTAGTCTAGCTAGAAATCTCAACATATGGCTCAACCTCACAGTTCTAACACAGTCAATAATCTCCTCTTTACTAATACTTAACCTGTTCTTTCTAATCCTGTCAAGGATCTCGTCGACAACTGTTGAGATCTCATTGATAGATGTTCTCTCACCGTTAAATAAGCAGGTAATAATATCCAGAGGAAGTCTATACCTCTCATGATACCTTCTAACAACTATATAGCTAACAAAGAGCTCTGCTAGTACATATGCAACTTCTGGAAACTCACTAAACATTGATTGAACACAAATAACATTATCAAACATATCTTCCATAAATCCTAATCTACTTAGAAAATCTCTAAGTGCGGTAAAGGTTATATATAACATATAGAATGTTCCATAAGGAAGATTAAATTTCTTCTCAACCTCTCTAAAATAGTCAAATCTGAACGAGACAATGTAACTCCTAAGCAATCTCATTCTAAAAGAAGATAATATATCTAGAGACCTTGTCTGCTTATTCTCATCCTTAACTACTGCAGATATTCTATTCATATTAGTTAAAATTATTTAAAGAATTTTAAAAGACTACCGTCCTCTTAGCCTATCCGCTAGTTGAGATACCTCGCAGCTTGCTGCTGGTTCTTCTTCTATTTTCGCATGTTCCAGCACTGCTGGTAGGTTTATCAGAAATTCCACCTTCACTAGCGAATCTGATTTGCCTGGGGTGATTCCTGTCCAGAAATAGTAGTTCTTTCTTTCACCGTTCTGTTCTAGAGTAAACTCTCCATAAGCTAGACCGCGATGCAACCATATGGTTAATGGTACATTACTATATTCTGACCTCTCCATACTACCACTAATAAAGTAGAAGGTTGGTAAGGTAGCGGTTATTTTTACCACTTTTTCATCTAGGTTAAGCTGTTTTTCAAGTATTGACATTACTTTCCTATATGCCGCATCTATCCAGCACCATGTACTGTAGAGTCTCCTCTGCAAGCTGTTGAAATAGTTGATCACTCTCTTCTTCCACTCATCTATACTAGCTATACCTGTATATACTGGTACTATCTTGACTAGATCAGTATCATCTTCAACAGCTTCCACCTCTAGGAACGGTGGTGGCTCTATCGAAAGTTTCTTTAGAGATCGTCTACATAGCTCTACTAGATCAGTAAACTCTCGCAAAGCCTGTTCTAACGCATAGAGCTCCACTCCATCCTGCATAGCATGTTTAAGTATTCCCGCTTCTATCACTCCCTTCTCAATAAAATATTGAACACATTCCAACATTTTCTTCCTATGTGGAACCTGTAGCATAATATCGCTCCACTTATAGGATGATGTTGTAGGACTCAACGCTCTGTAAAACTTCTCATTACTAGGCGACACAATTTTAAATAGTTCCTCCATTTTCTCTCCAAGATTTCTCAATATCTCGTCAACAAAGTTTAACACGGTATAGATATCATGTTCTAGATAGTTATTCACTATAGACTCTGTAATCTCAACTTCCCGTTCAAACAGTAATAACTGAAAATCTAGACAGTTCCAGATCAGTCTAGAACTATTGCTAAGATTATTATAGAACTCCTCAAGCAGCAGGGGATACCTACCCAATCTATCAACAACAGATCTAACCCTTATATAGGAATAATAGATGTTTAACACGGTAGAATAACCATCATAGCTCGCTCTAAATCTTCTTTTAATATAATACTCTAATGCGTAGCTAGTAACGATCTTAGTAAAAGCAAAGAGATTAAGCTGCTCATCAAGCTTAGTTAAAATATGTTCAACAGTCTTCAAAATACCTACAGGCAGATTCAATATCCTCTCCAGCTCAACTATGTTCCTAATCTCTGTAACATTATGTCTTTTTGTCATTACAACTTTTCCAAACCTAGAAATATACTTCTCAATATTTGGAAACCTTAGAAACTCATTACTTGATGACGAGCTTGTTTGAGCTAGAGGTACACTATTTATCCTGCTCATATTTCTTAAACTTCTTTAAAGACTTTTTAAAATTCCACCCCAAGAGTAAGCTTAGAAGAGAAAACTTAAATACTGATAAATATACTGCTCTTCTATGAATCTCGTAGTCTTCTTCAGTCTTTTAAACGGAACTCTGCTCACATGGATTGGTGTAACCCTCATGTTTAATGCCGCATACGTGGAAAAGAATGAGAGGATTGAAGCTGGTGGGCTATTACATTCTAACTATTTTTAGAAAGGTTTAAATGGTAATTGATGGTTATGATACTAGATGTCTGATGAATATTCACTTAGTGTTAAGGAAGCGTGTAAGATTCTTGGTATTTCGTGGTTACAATGAGTAGGAGAAATAACATTATTTTAGAAAGTTACAAGGTTAGAATACCAGATCAGTATCATAATTATGTTTTTAATTTATTAAATATTGCTCAAGAACTTATTAACGCTATATTGATAGTAAAATGGAAAGAATATAGGGAAAAAGGAAAAATAGAAATAGATAATAAGGGTAAAGCATATGTTGCGCTAGGAGGTACCGCGTTTAAGGGATCTTTATTTTATCCATTGTACTTACCTAATAGATTTGTTAGATGTATTTTTGAGGAAGTTGGAAGAATTTTAAGAAGTCAAGATGAACGTCAAGATATTTACACTAGTCTAGTATATGGTTGGGAGATAAATAAGAATTTTATTCCATTTGACATAATTGGTGCTATAGCTGATGATGAAATATATGAAGCACTTGACATTATTAGAGAGTTACGGGAGAAATATGATTCTAATTTAATTAATCAAGAAATAAAGCATATAAGAAATCTTGTTAGGAAGAGGTATAGATTATTGAAAGAAGGGAAAGATATTCGTAATTATTTTGATGTTACATTACCTCAGAAGAAGTCTCTTAGTCTTGATTATGCTGTTGATAGTGATAGTCAATTATGTAAAATATCTTGGGATGGTACTTACCTAAATATTGAAATGAAAGTACCTACAGTCGCAATACCTATTTCTCCAAAGGATTGGAAGTGGATTTCATTTAAAGTTAGACCAACAAAGAAGTTACTTGAACGATTAAGACAGGGGTGTAAAATTAAGAAACCAAGACTTGTTGCCAAGAGAGTTACTAATGGTAGACTTGTTCCAATGCTTGAGATCGTTGTTGAGGTTCCATGTGAAAAGAATATTGATGAAAGTATAAAAGAGGTATTAAGGAAGAGAGTTAAGAAGTTGAAACGTAATGTTCGTGTTCTTTCTATTGATCTTGGATTAAGGAAGTTTGCGACGTGTGTTCCTTTTGAGGTAACTAAGGATGGTCAAATAATTCAACTTGGTAGACCAATATTTGTACGTGAGAATAATAGTATTTTGAGAAAACTTTCTAGGTTATTTGATGAGGTTTCTCGTATTCAGTCTAAATTGTCTAGACTTAGAGAAGGATCTAGGAGATGGAGGATACTTTATAGGGAGTTTCATAGGAAGTGGAGAAAGATTAGAAACATTATTTACCAGTTAAAGCATTATGTTTCTACATTTATTGTACGATTAGCAAAGTTATATAATTGTGATATTATTGTTGTTGGGAAGTTAGACAGTTATAGACCTCCAGCTGGTTATGGTAAGTTATCTTCCCTACTAACTATGGTTTTTCCACGTAGTGTTAGATTGTATCTAGAGTATAAATGTAAGAGGAGTGGTATTGTATTAGTTACTGTTAGTGAAGAATTTTCCTCTAGAATATGTCCTAAGTGTGGAAAAATAGGTTTAACAGTTAAGAGTTATAATAATCTTACACAGTGTAGAACTGGTAGAGTATTCTATTGTCCACATTGCAAGTATATGGCTGATAGAGACTATGTTGGAGCATTAAACATTTTCCGTATCTTTCTTAAAAAATATCTTTCTTCTTTATCTTATTATTCCTATACCTATACTCCAATCAACCCGAGGAGCAATGCTCCTCGGGTATCCCCGAGCGTATGCGTCTCCTCGGGGGTATTTTCCACGAAAATGCAAAACTACTTAACAACATTAACCGTAATAATACATCCCCTACAAATAACACAACTAATAATGACAAAAACAACAAAAGATAATAATTACCATTCACAGTGAGACGTTAAATATTTCCATGATTGGTTCAATGCTCTAGTCACTAAGAAGGATCTAGTAATAATGCTTGTCCTACTATGCTACATGCTTCTACTATCTATCAGCTATTATAAGCTGTATAAGAATCGTAGCAGTCTAGCATGGTTAGCTGTTTCTTCTATTGCTGCTGTCCTATGTATTGTAACCTGTCTACCATATTTTCGACTTCTCTTATAATTGAGTGGAATATTCTGAGACTCTCCTTGAATCTTGGGTCTAGTTTTCTGCTTCCTCTAGCTGGTTCAAATCTATAATATTTCTCTAGCTCGGGGAAGTATGTTTTGACTATTGTATCAAGTATGGGATAGTAATCTTCTATGAAAATTACTATTCTGCCGTCAGTATCTTTCCACAGTGTGACCTGTCTGAGAAGTGTTGGATATAGTCGTCTTCTAACTAGTTGAAACATTTCTGAAATAGATAGGTCAGACATTCGTACTAGAACATCCATATTAGTAGTCTGCAGCTGTATGGTCTCAGCTGGGAAAAGCGTCAACGCATATATGAGATACCTTACATCGTCAGTAACTGGTCTAGGAGTGAACTTCCACAGCTCATAGCACATATAGCCAAGAACCATATAAGGATCAAGACATTTCCCCCTTAGAATCTTATTATCATATTCTACTACTAATATCTCTTCTATGGGAAGCATCTTATAGAGCTTAACTATGTCTGAGATAACGTTCCTAGCTAAGAGATAGTTTGCTGGAAGATTAAGCGTGAACAGGTCAATATGCCTCAAGTAATGTATCATGTATTCGTCCGTAATAGAGTTGGAGTCTAGTACCGTACTATTAGTGGGAACGAAGAGTAAGCTACTGGTTAAGTAGTCTATAGCTACTAGAATGTTTACTCTAAACCTTGTCTTAACTATGAGAGATGGAACATAGATATTTCCTATATCCTCTACCAGTGACAGTAAGGTAATACTCTGACTATTCTTCTCAAGATTAGGAAATACATCTTCAAGAGTTGACCTGACCTTCTCCTCCAGCTCGATAGGATCCTCATCCTTGACGTTCCCTAGAACAACTACTTTAACATTCTCACCTGCTTTGACTAGAAGAGGCATATTGTTTCTCTACGTTTTAGGTTATACTTAAGGTTTAGCTCGACGTCTAGATTCAGCTCGGCACTATATAGGCGAAACAATGTGCTCCTCCTCTCCCTATCTATGTAGTATGTAGCTGGGAAGGACTTGACTAGTCTGCATGGAGTAACGTTGTCCCTATTATACATGTTGAACGTGTTTATAAAGAGGTGAACTAGCTCGTTCTCTCTCAGCTGTTTATATACCTCATCTATTAACATGTTCACAATATCTTCAACATGTTTCTCACCATGCTTCAGATAGCGACCCAGCACGTCAAGCCCCAGCCCAACTACTAGCCTAATAATATCTTCAATCCTATCTAGGCTAGGCAGGTAATGGCTCAATATTGGCTCAGGATCAAGATGCTCGGCAGGAAATATGAGCCCTAGCTCACTACCATAATAGACTTCTCCACGATCTGTAACATATAATCCCCAGCTAGGGATCTCAGCTAGCTCATTATCCTCTGCCTCTATCTTAAAGAGAGAGGGGACTCCAAGCAGGTTAAGCTCAAATCTCTTTACGTCACCGTTCTCAGAGTCTAGGAATATTAGAGGAATATGAATATGAAGTGTTGGTAATAGTCTTACCAATCTCAATACTCTACCTAGCACAGGTTTTGGGAGAATCTTCACAATGTCGCTACTATTTAATATCGATCTAACCCGTCTATCTATCACTACTTGCAGAAGCTTGCTCAGCTTCAGGCTATCACTGTAGAATGAGAATAATTGCGTGTTTACATCTTCAGTAACAAGTTCCAGAATAGGTCTAACTTTAACATCATCTAGATCTATATTCTCTAGATCGAACATAGTAATAGGTTCAGAGATGAGTGAGAAATCTACAACAACAATATCAGCTTCATCGAACAATGAAAGAACCTCATCACTGATAAGATGGATCTGTCTTCTATCATTAACATAGACTAGATAACCTATATTTCCCACCTCAACATGCAGCACTGGAAGGTAGAGACTATCAGAAGCTAAAAGCATGGGCTGCTCTACATCACTATTATAATAGTGAACTAATGCATCAATAAACCAGGACTCTAACCCTCTAAGATTAATACTCTCTAGCAGATGCTTAACAATGTCAGAATCATGACTATAGATCTCGAAGCTTCTAGAAGATCTTATCCTCATGAGCGATAGTATAAGAAGCTTCTTGCTTAACAAAACATGCATGATAACTTTCTTACCTATGGAATACACAGTAGTAAATTTCTTTTCGTTTATTAAAACATTAACTCTATTCTAGGTCTCTCACGGCTAATTGCTCTATAAGCGTTAATCATCTCTGCAAGACCTTCCAACAGGGTGAGAGGAGGCTCAACAATATTCTCCTCCTTTCCTAACGGTTCCATAATTATGATCTCACCTAGCTCAGGAAGCTCACTGAGGATAGCATTAAGATCACAATAAGCATCACCAATCTTTATGAAACGTAGAACAGGAGGATTACCCAGCTTTACCTCAGCCGCAAAAAGCTCAGGAAAGTACTGCATCTTCATTAAACAGAACAGTCTAGCATTATTAACAGGATAAAATATTAGAGGACTATAGAGCGCCAGAGCAAGATAGTTCGGGTTTAGAGCTGAAGCATGTAGAGAATGTAGATCTCTTAAAACAGATAACAATGGTAGGAACGGGTTCACTCCAAGCTCCTCTAATAATTGTGCTCCTGAAACTATGGGCGTGATCTCTCTGAAAGGTGAATACTTTTCTAACAACTTTAATAGCCTTCTAAGCAGTCTATCATCAATATGATAATTATATAAGCCACCAATAACGCTCCTAATCTTACCTTTCTCAGCATATATCCATAGGTCAGGAGCAACAGATCTAGACAATACGTCTATTGGTACAGTAGCAATGAACTCAGCATCACCTATCCAGGGGACACAGCGTAACGATGGCACTAGAATTAGGTCACGACCAAACTTATCACTATAAATATATAATTCAATATTGATACCTAGCTCACTGGCAACATTATTCAACATATTTAACAGTTCTAGAATCCTATTAACGTCTGAAAACT
Source organism: Thermoproteota archaeon (assembly GCA_013153895.1). Taxonomy (GTDB): domain Archaea; phylum Thermoproteota; class Thermoprotei; order Thermoproteales; family Thermocladiaceae; genus JAADER01. Next base: position 7,749 of record JAADDN010000066.1, read on the forward strand.
TCTCGGATAGTGGAATAATTCTAATATTCTCATAGGCTCCTAGATCAGTGCTATCTCTAATGGAGTCTGCAGCCACCATGCTTCTCGACCAGTAGAATACTTCCGCACTTTTAACTCCTCTACACTGCCGCCAGGAAAGAGGAAGCTCATGTCCTCCTCTCCAGACGGTACTGCGGGAATAACTTTAGGAAGTGTTCCCTCGTTCCAGTAGAGTACTAAGATTATTGGGATCTTATTCTCTAGGTATCTAAGTCCCCTATTTACCTGCTCTTCAAGATACCTCTTCCAGCGTCTAGCACTGATTAGCCTATATGAGTTACATATCTCTAAGATTGTTTCCATCACGGGTTCAAGATGTCTCTCAGATAGGAGTTGTGGATAGAATAGACTGTGCTTAACATTCTCCTCAGGTAGAATAAGTATGTAGAAACCTGCAAAATATTTTCCAGGAGCTATCAGAGGTTCCTCTAACAGTGTTATAATATGCTCTATCTTTGGAAGCTTGCTGAAGCTGCGAACAGTTATGGGGAAAAAGAGGGGCTGAAGACCATGTTCAACTCCAATAGACATATACCTATCTCTACCTAATACATATAACATAGACGATAAGGGCACAGCTACAGCTGCCGAGGACAGAGCAATGAACCGTCTGGCTTGTTCGTCATCTAATTTTAGCTCCTTTATTGCGCCAGCTAGAAAAGGTAGGAAATCGCTTAACAGGTCATGACTGTAGGGAAGTCCTAGAACCTGTAGAATCTTATCAAGATCCTGTAGAGACTCTATTCTCTCAGGGACATCTAGTCCAACATTTTTAAGAACATTTAAGTTCTGTACCACGCTTATGGGAATATCTAGCTTAGAAGGAAACAGTACAGAACTTAAACGTACCGTTAAATTACCTAGACGATGTGCAAGCTCTGGAACGAGATGATAAACCAATATAGACATATCATTATTACTGTACTCAACATATGGTAGCCCGCCAATCTCAATAACTCTCTCAGGAAAGAAAAGTTCCGTCATATAGTAGAGTAGTGGTGTGTTAGTTAGAGATATGTTAACTATATTTTGAATAATCTTTTCCCTCTTCTCAATAGGGGAATGTTCTAACAAGAACTCAACACGCTTCTTAATATTAGAAATAGATCTATTAATAGTGGGTAACCGAGCACCAGCAAGATCTAGCTCTATTATAGGTATAGACCTACCAAGCTCTTCTAAGAGACTACTAACATAGTGAGAAGATAGCTCCCTCCTCGCAGACACAAGAACTACCTAGATCAACAAATTATTTAAGGAATAATATCAGCATAACATAATAGAAATATACTCACGATCAAGATCATAAACCCAATATGCTAATCTCCTACGAATGTCATCATCATCATCCCATTCATCGACAGTATATGTAACGTAAGTACATCCCTCTACACTATCTATAGCGATCTCGTGCAGATTTTTATCACCGTTAATTGATAGCATAATAGTAAAAATATGATCATTATTTAACAATTTCTTAACCTTCTCTACCTGACCAGGGAGCTCCCTATACCATGTGCAGAGCCTATGGAAGAACTTCTCAACTTCATCTTCACTAGGTAAATACTTGTTGAACATGAACACATGCTTCAACTCGCTAGACAAGAAAAATATTGAGAAAACAGTAGCCTTCTTCACTATGTCCGTCGACCTACATGGTAGAATAATCATTTTTTCACCCCTAGAAAACACTAGCAGCCCACAGTTAGGTAGCGGAAAATCATATATTAAAACACGCTCAGGCAGGTAACCCTCTACTGCTAACTTAAATATTCTACTCACCCTATCATTAGATATCAGAACTAGCTCACTAAGATTAGGAAACCTAGACAACTGAGTTAACACTTCCCTAAACTCTCTATCAATTATATAATCATACTTTCTAACAATCTTATCGAGCTTAGATAAAATCGTCATTAGACAAGTATTAAATTGCTTAGCAAGATGAATAAGCCTGGCAAAATAGGTCAGTGCTTCATCTATCCTAGGAAGATACTGATAATACAGGTCAAAATCTATATTGAGGTCTCGTTTATCATCTTTGAAATATGTAAAAGAGAGGTCAATTGCTATAACATGATTCTTAGGTATACTAATCCTATGATAGATAGAACATATCTTTAGTATTGTCTCACTAACGAGGTAATATTCCCCGTTCCTTCCAATAAATAGAAAATAACGCCTACCATCACTACGTATTTCCCCAATTGGGCAACATATATTATCAATCTTATCTATAAGTATGGGCAAGTTATTTGAAATTGTGTCAACTAGAACTGTCAGATATGTATCATATCTCATATTTTTAATATTGTATAGCAGCTTTCTCTCGATACTCTTAGTCTCAACCTCAAGTTTCTCCCATACGTCAGCTTTAATAGGTACTATACATCCCTTCTGATATCCGACCTCTATTATAGGGGTGTCCTCTTCTAGTTTTCTAACTAGCTCTCTTATCAGTGCCTCACTTATCTTCATCTTATAATTACATAGTGTTGGGGTTTATGTAGTTAAGCTTTTATTTACGTTAAAGACTTTACTTAACATGCCTAGGAGCAGGATATATGATCTCTTAGTTACGAAATATTGCGAGCTCTTGAAACAGGAGAGGCTGACCATTGCAAGAACAATAGAGACCAACGTCAGCACACTCTACGAGTTCTACAAGAAGGGCTACATTAAGATCGACCCAGCATTAGCTAGAGGATACATGTGGACTAGAGAGGACGCTACTAGACTAATAGAGAGCTTAATAATGGGACTATACGTGCCGCCGATAATAGTTGCAGAGAATCATAAGACTAAGGAGGACATCTTAATAGATGGATTTCATAGGTTAGAAACGATTCGTAGATTCATGGATAATGAGCTAAGGCTAACTACATCAGTAATACCTGAACTATCACGTAAAATGTATAGAGAGCTTCCACCTGAGCTACGTAGGAGATTTGAAAATGCTGTTCTAACAGTAGTAAGAATATACTTACCATACGAACTTGATGAGGAGACTACAAGCTTCATAATAAATGAACTGAGCAGGAGAATAAACATGGCAACTAGACCATTAACACATACTCAACTGCTCTTTCACGGTATAAACACTAGAATTAGCAGAAAAGTAAGAGAGCTAGCAAGCATAGAAACAACACAGAGATTATTCAACTTGACGAGCGAGGAACAGGCTGAACAGTTAGATAAGCTAGTAATTCTCGGTCTCTTCATATGTGAACTAACTGGCGAACCAATACCCTACATGGGTAAGGACGATACAGTTTACATAACGACAATACTAGGCTACAATCCTATTGACCTATCAATAATAGAGGCATCTACAATAGATAAAATTAGCAGTAAAATAAGAAGCATAATAGAGGAGGCAGTCAACATATATAGAAGCGACATGTTCAGAGGTCACTACTATGGAAAGAGACGTAGCAAGTTCCGACCTATGATAGCCCTAGCACTGCTATACCTCCTACTACATGTAGATGTTTCCACCATAGAGAAGAAGCTTGACAATATCATAGACTATGTACAAGGGAACTATTATACACTCTCATCACCAACATCAATAGCTAGTTACAGGAGAACAACAAAGAAACTGCTAGAACTCGTAAAATCTTAATGAAGAACCTTTCTAACAAGTACAAGCCTTCTCTCCTGAATGATCTCATCTACTTTAAGAGGAGGATACTTCCTAGAAGGATCTAGACCGAGAACCTTAGCAACCTTCTTCCATAGGTGACCTAGATCCCGTTTACCATACTTTCGAACTATCTTCCTAATCCTGTCCTGTGCTTGCTTAGGAAGAGTTACCTTGTACAGATCCCTGATGGATGTTAAGATATGTAGTGTAGAATCATCTACTTCTGTTCTAAATCTGCTCTGTATTAATCTATTAAGAATTGCTAAAATATCTGGCGATTCTACCCTATTCTCAACAATGTAGAAATCTGCTGGCACTATAGGAACGAGCCTAGAACCAATAAACATACAGTACTCTACTATCTTCCTTCCCTGTAGTAGGGGTTTACTATACCTAGCTAGGAGTAAGATCATGATGAGTCTATCTAGTTCTTTTCTAGGAAGCTCATTTAAGGTTAACATTATTATTGATGCAAGCTTCTCTTCTAGCACAGTCATCGGAAACATTGGTGGAACCTCTAGACAGGTCTTAAATACCTATTAATAATCGTGATGGTACTAGAGTGAATGAGCTGGAGTGCTGAAGCAACGAGAGAACTTGTAAGTTCTATACTACAGTTCGTGCCTATTGGAGAGGAGACTCCTGGATCAGCGGTAGAAGAGGCGGTGGATGTATTATTACGTTCTCCTCAGCTTCTGAACACTCTCCTCGAACTATACTCCACTAATGTAGAATTACCATTACTCATCTATAAGAGATACCTCATGATTCCACTAGCATTAGTAGAGTCACCATTTGGCAATTATGTAACATACTTCATCAATCATATGGATAATTTACCATCAATAATTAGAGGCGTATATGAGGGGCTCCTAGACTACCTGATCACACCTATAAAGATAGCTCACATAGATATTAACCTGCTAAGAAACATTATTGAGACTGGTAACGCACCTAAGGAACTGCTGGAGCTCTTTACATGGGGAGCAATGGGTAGACGTATGAAGGATCTAGTGAAGAGGATTCCGCTTGAAGCGTTCACCATTACACCACTAATAGATCTCTACCATAGGTTTAAGGCTAGTAATAGAGATCTGGAACGTAGATTAATAGAGAAACTTATTCTACAATTAGCACCTAACTTAGCAATTTTCGATAGAAATGTCGTGGTCACTGATAAAAGACAGCTAGATAAGCTTGTACATGATCTAGAGAATATTCTGCAGAGACTGTCTATACATAGCATATATTACTTCGTTAGAGATATCAATGATAAGGGATGGAACTATCAGCCAATAGAGCCGTGGTTCAAGATAGATGAGCTTAGGAACCTAATAGCGGGTATAGATTTAGCGATATGTAGTGAATTAGAGAGATATCTCTTATTGCCTGCAGCTAATATCGGAACAATGTTCAGCATGGTCATACCTTCTCACCAGGTAGGCAAGATCCTGCTAGGAGAGTACTATCCAACAGAGGAAAACATTGAGAAAATACTACGTTACCTATACAGGTCAAGATATTCAAAAACAATTACAAAGATAAGCAAAGCAATAAGAGACATTTTAACCGACCTATTCAAGCAAGATATCCCTGCGGTCGGCATGTTCCTTCCTTCACCATTCACTGTAAATACTGTAACTAAGAAAGATCTGAACAAGCTACTTGAGTACTTGGAGAGGGAACCTACGAGAGTAATAGTAAATAGAGATGTAAAGTCTAGCGAGCTGGAGCTCTCATATGAATATCATATTTATCTCCCAGTCAACTATTCTAAAGTTCGACTTTACTCTGTTCCACAGGCCAGAACTATAGAAGGATTAGAGATTATTTTTCCAAGAATCGTAGAATATCAGAACGAGATTTCTTCTAGAGCGGTCATCTATCCTAAATAAAACTTTATAATTTAGTAAACAGTGCCTATATATGCCCTCGCTTGCTAGAGAGCTCATTTTAAATAGTCTTGTAATTTTAGACTTACATGTTAGATCTATTATTGTACATTATAAGGATGATTATGTTAATGTTGTGATAGATCGAATGATAAGGAAAAGCGAGAACATTCTAGATATAATAGCTGAAGCTGTAGTAAGAGGTGAAAAGGTGGTACTGCTTCGCTCAATATCAGATATTTATTACCCAGCTACGTCATGTAGAATTGGAAAAGTAGTATACTTAGTCTACATATCTAAGGAATATAGTGCTACTATGTACCTAGTACCTAAACATATACAGCCTATGATAGGTAAGTTAGTATGCAGTAAAAATCTTGCTAATGCTCTAGCAAGAACTAACTTCATAAGAGAAATAGGCACACATCATCTAAATCCCGTGCTAAGAAAGTTAATAGATATTATTGACCTTGACATCGAAGATGAAGAATTTAGAGATAAAGTGATTCGAGGAATAATATACTGGAGTCTAGGTCACTCATACTATCAGGAGCCTGAAGACACAGATAGATTTATAGAGACCTTACGCTCATATGGGAAAGACGTATCTACCCTACTAAACTTCATACTTCACCCACAGGCAGATCTAGACGTACCATTAGACCGCTTTACAGAATATGTAACATACCTACCCTTCTATCACAATATTACATTGATAAGTGACAGGGGAATGCTTCATATACATGCACCAGTAACTATCACAGATGGAAACATGCCGTACTCACTTACATGTCTAGTCACTGATAATCAACTATTTTTCTACCCAACAGCAGCCTATGCAGGTAAGAACGATTATGTTATGGGTACACCAATACTATCTAAAGAGGATAGAACTAGGTTAACCTTATTTAGAGACATTGTGCCTAAACTAGAGAACATTGATACTATAATAGACATAATTGTGAAATTATGCAGCATAACTAGGGAAGGAAGAGAGAAGCTACAAAGCAAGGTCAAACAATTAGTAAAGCATGTTGACAATAGCATCTTTCTACCTATTCACCCTCTAGCAACGATCATACCTAATGAAGCTGATAAGCTCATAAACATGCACCAAGCTAGACGAGGTAGTAGAGTAAGAATATATTCTCCAGATGGTTATCTAGAGACTAGCGAGGTCAAGTTTAAGTTAGGAGTAGAGAAATATAGGTTAACACTATTATGAGAGATTTAATAGAACAGTTACTTTCTAGGATAGGGATAATACAGGATAATCCGATCATAGATAGCTCTAGAATACATGAGATCATTAAGAGACTACTAGTAGAGAGACTAGATCTTAGACTACTAGTCGAATCTGAACGCTGTGTTCCAGTATATGTAACCGCTATACCGCATTTCCCAATACTTAAGTTCACTCTCCTCGATAAATATGATGTCTATGTATATATGGTAGAGAAAATATTTAACTGGGAACTATACTACTTTCCTAGCGATATAGAAAAATCATGTAAGTTAGGTAGCGCGGTCGGCTATGGTAGACCTATAGTAACGCTAACACTTTCTAGAAGAAACTTATTAATCTATAAGATGAGAGAGATCTATCAAATATTGAAGAAACATGATTTAGTAACTAGCATTAAATATTTTAAAATAGATGAACTTAATAGACTCATCGACCCGTTTCTACCTGTTGTACAGCTCTTCACGTTAAGCCCCTACTACTCGCTGCTTAAGATATTTAATGAAGTCTCCGAGAAGATTAGGCCTATGATACTAACATTATTATTTAGATGTGGGCTATATAGGATCTGTTATAAGCATTATATCATTTTTATTCACGATAAAGCAGGTCTTAATCCCTTACCATATCTTGTACCTCCCTATCATCCGATTAAGTTGGAATCATTAGTAATAACTGATAATGATACAACACTGTTCAGTCCTGGTGAGGACAATTATTATGATCTTACTCTTATTCCAGATAAATTGGTCAATAAAAAGTATAGACACTTACTTACGACATTATCAAACTATGATGTGGTTTATAGGATTGTTTCTAGTATCGAGAAGGAACGTTCAAAATATGTTGATAATCTTGAACTTACTAGCAAGTTAGAGGAAGCTTATAAGATTGCTAAAGAGAAAGATAAGCCTGTTGAGATCAGTATAACAAGTTTATCGCCAACATTCCACATAGTGAACGAGGATGTCATCAAGAAGCGGTTAAGTGCCTGCTATGGTAAGCTCTACCTCTTTCTATCTAGCATGAGAGAGCTCCTTAACATTGAGAACTGTTAGGAGATCGTTAAATCTAACCTCAACAATAATAAGCTTATGCCAATACCTTCAACATATGTTGCTAAGCTAGCAGAAGCTATCTATCCCATAATCTCATCTCCTAGCTATGCAGGTGAGGAAGATCTATCCACGATACGTTACAGAGCAGCTAGGGAACTACTCGAGAACTTTCCAATAGAGGAACTAGCTAGATATAGGTACCTTCCAGTGTTGGTTAGTGAGACAGGTGAGTTCCTCTACCCAGCCTATATATTAGACACCGCATTTGGAAGCTACTGTCTCTTCCTGACAAGACCAAACACAGGAGCAACATATTATTCTACTCTTCCACTCAATCTTCTCCTGACTCTACCACAACTAGGGCTGACATACTACCCATGTAAGATATACAGTATACAGCCTAGAGCCTCGTTCGAGAATGTTGAGAAAGCACTACGCTACGTTATACGGCGCGTCGAGCCAATATTCTTATCATACGTGGAGCAGTATCCTCTGCAGAACATTGCTAGCGGAATAGTAGGTGAAGCAGCAAATATAGAACCACTACACCTGCTCTATCCAAGCAGGAGAGCTGGCTTCACAATGAGCAACATCTTTCTTGAACCTATAAGTGAGGTAAAACAGTTCAACCCTATATGGAACCTATTTATACCAGATATCTTACCCAGCCTAGAACTAGTAATAGTTTCACCGCCTGCACTGGAGCCTCTAGTTACTGTTCCTAGCAATATGCTCGAGACCTTGTTCCCGAGAGCATCAGTGATCAATGTACCAGTAGAAGCTAGGTATTATGTTCCTGTAACCAGTAGACTAGGCACGTTAACTAGATACTTGATAGAAAATGCAAGCATTAAGCTTCCTCTACTATACGTAGAGACGTTAGGGAGAAAAGCGCTTGCTAACCTAGAGCGAGCGTTTATAGAAATCTTATCTAGGTATGAATCAACAATAGAAAAATTAGAAACATATCTAGAACCTGCTAATAGGGAGCAAGCAGACAGGTTAATTACTGACCTATGGGAGCTAGCAGCATATTATCCAATAATACTAGTTCCAGTAACCTACGATAAATATGTTAATAAGCCTGACCTTGCTAAGATATGTAAGATCTTGGAAGACGTGATCAAGCTGATTAGGAACGTTGAAGCTAGGAGCCCAGTCCTCCTGCTTCAAGGGTATAACTCTTAGAAATGTATTATTTTGATTTACATTCTTTTTCATTCACTACTGAAGATATTACAAGCTTAGTGATCTTTCTTGCCTGCTCTGTTATATCCCTAAGCTTAGAATCAACTGTAAAATGTAGTAGAGGGTCTTCAAGCACTGTGCCGATCCTGATTAGGGTGACTGGATCAAGAATCCTTATCTTATCTCCATCAATATCAATGATCTTTCCAAGCTTCATATATGTCAAAGCTATCACTACATCCTCTATCTGAGGCACATCTAGTCCATTCCTATGTGCTTCCATGATCAATCTCTTCAGCTCTCCTAGGCTTATGATACTGCTCCTCTTCTCTCTATATAATAGAAAGAGAAGGTACTCGACTGGTAGCCTCATTATTTCACCTCTCTAACTATCTCGAAACCTGTCAATATATTGATCACTGGGCTCCTATATTCTGCAGGCATGTTAAGGTAAAGAACTAGCCTAATCTTCTGTACAGCATTTAGCACTGCTGAGAGAAGTGTTAACAGTACCCTAAATGTTTCAGGTATCTTCTGAAGCTTACGTAGAACATTATCATCTACCTCCCCCCTAGCAATCATCTGCAACGCATTTTCAACGTCTATACTTACTTTAGATATATAGTTCTCAAATATTACAATAGCCATCACTGCCAGCCTCATGATCCTGCTCTCTGTCTCTACTCTAGCCTGCTTAGGATCTATAAAGAGACTCTCACGAGAGAGGAAAGGTCTAGACATTATTGATGAGATGGTCTTATATGTCTCGACCTCAAGCGAGAGCTGTGTAATTAGATCCGTAAGCTCTGAAGGAACCTGCTTCCCAAGCGACTGCAGCTTGGATATGTCATACTTAGCCTCAGCCTCGATATGAGAGAGAACCTCCCTAGAGAAGTCGCTTGGATTAATTCTGAAGACTATAGCTGACGGAAGCTGAGGACGACCAGCACCTCCTCTATCACCTCCAAGACCTAGAAATCTTCCTAACGTGTCCAGGAGAGAGCCTCCTCCACGTTGTGCCTGTTGAGCTTGCCCTCTATCAACTGCAGCTGCCACGTTCATTAAATAGCGCAGCTCCTTAAATACATTATGATCATGTTAGAACCTTCCTGACGTTCTTCTTATTAGGTAAGTAATGATTAATATGATTGTTATGCCAAATACTATGAATATGATAAATATAAATATAATGCTCACCATGGGGATACCATAGATGAAGACTGGGCTACCAATAGCAAATATTGAACTAGGTAGAGAACCGTTAACAGACTTGTTCTCCCATGCAACACTTGCATATGTGGAACCAAAAAGCAGACTTGCACAAACTAGCGTCAAGGTAATGAAGATAAGTGCAACAAGTCCATAGATAGCTAATCTATACCAGTCGGGATATGATGCTCTTCTATACATGTGAAATAGATCCGCTATAGAAGATTATAAACATAAGCAAAAGATTAGACTAGATAGCATAGATAGGGTTTAACATACTTTAATAATTAAAGATATCTTAATCAACTAATGAGAACCCTCAGCTGGAGAACAAGCAAGGAGATGCTGAAAGAGACAGTTGAATTTATACCATATCGTACAGCTACTGTAAATGAGCAAGCAATGGAAACTATAGCTCGAAATCCCAACCTGCTTCTAGCCCTACTAGATACCTATAATCTGCTAGGTGAGAAGGTTCCACTTTTAGTAACAGAGAAAAGATGTTTTATACCCATAGCACTAGCAGAGTTGAACAATAATTTATTATACATATTTGAACCAGTTGAACTGCTAGAACTAGAACATGGATACTATAAGAGAAGCTACCTCACACCATATATCGCCACGTTAGTAGAGACACCGCGAGGAGATATAGAGCTCTTAAACATAGCAATCATAAGCAGATGGACAGGTGAGACCCTTCCTCAGATTAATGCTATTAGATCAATACTAATTCTACCAACATTCTACGAACTAATTAGAAATGGTAAAGATAGAGCTGAAGAAATAATAAGAAGATCCCTATGTGCACTACTTATACCTCCCTCATCATGGAACGAACTGACAGTTATTTCAGATCTATCGCAGCTAGAGAACACTTTGAACAACATAGTTAAATTATTACCAATTAGGTCAATACATATTTTAGATAGACCTGAACGCTGGCTCACTACTAGAATAAATACGTGTGAAAACAGCAATCTAGAGACACATACTAACCTTGCGGCAGTAGATATCTCTGTAATACCTATCATAGCACCAGCTGATAGAAACTTCTTCATTTTTCCTTCATCTCGAAGTGGGGAACCAGTAATAGTTCCTGAACATTTGAAGGATAAAGTGCTCTTAGATATATATCTCACACCTAGAACGTTTATCGAAATGTTAGCTGAGTTCTATAGAATATTGGGAATTTCAATTCCAAGCACCTTACTAAAACTATTGAAAGAAATATTAGAACAATATGAGACTCCTGTCACTACTTGGGGTCTCATATATCTCCTAGATCTCACAAGTACGAGAGCAATCGACGAGATAGCTTCTAAACATCCTGACATACTTCTACTACCAGCCGCAGAAAGGTTGAATAGAGTAAGAAAAATGGTAGTAATGTTAGATGATGTTGAAAAATTTCTAAGATTCTTCACGATAACTGCTCCAGAAATAGTTAAAGTAGAGAAATATTCTATCCCTATGAGCAGATACGTTACATGTCTAAGCTTTAAGGGAGATAGGAAAGGAGAAATATATTTAAGATAATAGAAGAAATATCAAGAAAGAAAGCGAGGTTTGTTATAATTTTTGTTCTATGTTTTAGCTTAGTATCCTGCTCCTCCTCCTCCTATAGCGAACAGTGACTGTCCTTCTTCACTCATCTTCTTCGCTATTGCTACTAGTAGCAGTATTACTACGGCTATGACTGATACTATGATCATTATGCCTATCAGCGTCGCGATAGGTGTGAAGAATGCTGATATTGGCGCTAGGAAGTTATATGTCTGTGGTATTCCCTGTCCAGTCTTGGCAAGTGTCTGATTGATCTCTACAAGTATGTAGTAACCGAAGCCGCCTATCAGCGTGATTATCACAGCCATCACTATCACTATCATTATGAGCGTCATTACAGCAGGGCCGCTGTCTCTAACGATGCCTAGTGGCGACATTCCTCCTCCGCCAAAGCCTCCTCTCATTGCCATAGTCGTCGAGTGATGTTGAAGAGATCGAGTTTATATGACCCCGAGAACGTAATAGTAGTATCATGTCAACATTATGCTTAGCATCATATAGTTATCTTGTTTCTACGATCCTAAATGTCTACTCTACCGCAGTACTCACGTTATCTCTCTACCTGAGATATGGAACGTTCGCACCCAGCAGACATGTTCTATTGCTGCTGCTGCTCGCAACGGTGGGTCTAGACGTTAGTCTAGTACTATCAATCGCAGGCGACGTATACATGTTCTACCTAGCGGTAGAGAACCTCCTAGCAATAATCTTCCTCTTCCAAGAATTTAAAGATAGGTTAAACATTGAGATCGGAGGGAGAAGAAGATTAATACTTGAAGAAGAACTAAAAGATGTGAGCCTAAGAAGCGAGTTTGCGACCCTAGAAAGAATGGGTATAAATGTAGAACTTCTAGGAGATGCTTCATACATAACAGAGCGAGTAGCATCAGCCCTACTACACCTCATAGCAGAGTTACGTAACTATGGTGCAAACCCGAACAAGCTCACGATAAATGCTTTCATTGATATAAAAGCTACAATATATGCTCCAGATGGTTCAAGACTAATGCAAATACAGTTTCTTCCAGGACAGATCACGGTAGTGTGGAACGATAAGAAGCTTCCAAGAAGCGTACTTGACAATATAGCTAACATATTATCCTCCCTGTTTGGTACTGAAGTAAAACTACAAAAAATGAGTTAAAATAATATACCTATGGTAACACTATCCACGCTTGGAAAGTTCGTCCTCTACTTTCCAATATTTTATAGCCTAGTAATCACAGCAATATCTGTTGTTTTCCTAGCTATAGGACTACCACCACCTGTCCAGATAGCTAATACTCCACTATTCACGGAAATATTTAAGAAAGCGTGGGATGCAGTAGCAACATACGGCTACATACCGCAATCACTTGCTGGCGCAGTATATAGTGCAACATTTTTCACAATACTATTAAGCTTCGCAATACCGTTCTCGTCAATGTTAATGACACTGACAAAACTGATGGGTGCGCCATACTATATCGTGCTTGGAGCATGGATAGTTGGACTGTTCCTAGATGCTGCAAGGTACATATATATACTGAGCAAGCTGCTTGGACTAGGAGCACCACCATTATAATTCCACAAGCTCAACACATAGATCACCAAAACAAGCCCACACATCGACCCTGAGAACAGCATCAGCGACCTTAGGAGCAGTAAGACTAATCAGACAATGTGGAACATATCTCCCAACCGTGACACTAAGCATATATATAGACTCATCATCTCTCTCCGAGACATCCTTAACAATATTAGGAACTAAATCGAGAGGAACAGGCTCAAGCAGACTAAGAAGAATTAAGCTCTGTATTAACCTCATTCTCACGTTCTCGTTCCTATAAGTAACATATTCCTCAACCAGTCTATGAAGATCCAGTTCAATACCTAGTTCAGCACCCACCCTGATCTTCTCAATCTTCTCAACATGAGGTAACAGCTTTCTCAAACGTCTGATCCTGTTTCTCAACTTCTCAACAACCTGCCTATATGGGTAGAATAAGCCAAGCACCTCTCTCCCATATAGATCATAGTTCTCTGATAGATAGGTAATGGGGATAGGAAAACTGTGACTTGCCCTAGAAGTAGCATATGTTAGTGCTAGCAGGGTCTCTATATCTGTAAGCTTCCACATCTGTAAATTAACTCACATTCCTCTCCAATACAAATCTTTCCTCTACGAGTCAGAGCAAACATCTGGGGGCACCTATAGGCTTCATATAAAATTATTATTCTGCCGCCACAGGTCACGATCAGATTATGCTTGTCTATGCTTATACGACACTTAGATAAGTATAGGTTTGAGAAGGCTGACCTAATACAGCTCTCTACACTATATCCATACCCCATACACATGTAGATGTCTCTAGTTATTCCACCCATAATAATGTACCTATTAGCAACATATGAGAGATAGCGAGTAGATGGATGAGCCTTCCTGACAAGCATCACGACCTGGTCAATACATGTGCCAGCGCTCTCACTACTGAGAAACAAGAGTAATAGAATGCTCCTATCATCAACATTTTCCTCCAATCTACGAATCACATTAAAATAAGTTCAACACCTATTAAAATATATGTATCAAACATATAGGAGAGATAGAAGAACAGCAATAATATTTCTAATAATATTAAGCCTAGCAGGATCGATCATACTACTAATAATTGAAACACTGCTCTACCTCGCACTCGGAGGCTCAATTATAGCACACGTAGTTATAGACATATTATCAATACTATATGTTATTGGAGGAACATTAATGCTGAGTAGAATACTTGAAGACGCGGGATACGAGAGAACTAGAGCACTAAAAAGAACTTTCCTACTCCTCTTAATACAGACACTTATAATACTTGGAGCATTATACATTTAATAGCAGACTTAAACTATCATTATCCCAATTATCTGCTAGCAGTAGAGTAAAAAAGAAGTATAGAAGAATAAATAACATGCAAATGAGAAGAAGCCAGCACCTATCAATTCATCCATCGTCCTCAGATGCTATAGATCAGCTGCTTGCCTCTCTACTAGAAGAAGCAATTAATAGAGGAATCATGTATCCAGCAACTGAATATGAACCAGTCAATGTTGAGCTAATAAGGCAGGTCTTTGGAGGTAACATAGGTGTTCAGAAGAAAGGTAATAAAATTATTCTAGAGACAGAATCTGGAAAATATTCTATCCCAATTAGGGAAATACCCCCACTAGGAAACATGCTACTAGTTATATACCCTAACAGCCAGCCAAAGGTCATGCCTAGAGGAGAATATCTCGGTGAAGCAATTATAGAATTAATTAAACTTCTATCTATACTTAATAGTAATATCTATGTAAATAGAGAACCTACAGCAATAGGAAACATGCCTAGACTCTCTACTTTACGTAAGATTAGACACATAGTACTATTTCCAGCTGAGAAAGCTCCAGGAATGATTGAGAAAGTTGGAGAGATAGAAATGGGGAGAATCAGTACTCCTCTCTACATGGCAATAGAAAGGTACTGGCACTTATTTCAGGTATATCCAGAACAGAGAATTGGATTAATAAGACAGAACCTGAACTATCTCCTACATAGTGAACTATTACCACACTCTTACATGTTTCATGCCAAGGAAATAGCAGAAAAAGATCTATATCCTACAATTTTAAAAGAAGCTGATGTCCTAGTATACCCCCTGCACGAAGCTGAAAAACTTCCCAGACTAGGCATCAGACATATTCTTAGTAAGATAAGGAAGATAATAATAGATAATATAAGTAGACTATGGGATGAATCCATACCTATTCTATTAGAAGAATACTACAATGAAGGACGACTTAACCAGACTGTGGAAGATGAAGAAATAGAAGAGAAGTCTAGCTCCGTACTTAGGGATGAGGTATCTTCTATAATAGACAGCATTATACATGATCTAGCAAGAGAGTTCAACATAGAGTACAATATTAT
>JAADDN010000046.1 GCA_013153895.1 Thermoproteota archaeon
ATCATGTTCTGTAATTAATAATTATCAAGAATTTATCGTGATAAAAGCTCTTATATAATCATCGAGGTTTCTACATGTAACGATAGATGGTTACAGTAATTTTTGAACCATATGGAAGAAAGGTAGAGGTCACAGGCAACGAGACCATTCTAGATGCTGCAATGAAGTGCGGAGTCGTCATAAGAAGCATATGTGGTGGAAAAGGTGCATGTAAGAAGTGTAAGGTAAGGATAGATAAGGGAGAGGTAAAGTTACTCTCTGAGGAGGCTAAGCTCGAAGATGGTACTCTACTAGCCTGTCAAGTAGTTCCAGTAACAGACTGTGTAGTATATGTTCCTGAGGAATCTAGACTAGGCGTACAGAAGGTTCTTCATAAAGGTAAGGTTAGACCTGAAGAGCTTGATCCATGGGTTAGAAAGGAGTATAAGGATGGTAAGGTAGTCATCATATATAGAGAGGATGGTAGAATAATTGATGAGAGAGATAAAGACTTTAAGCCTCTAGGTCTTGCAATTGATATTGGTTCAACAAAAGTTGTTACATATTTAGTAGATCTTGAGACAGGTAAGATTCTTGCCGAAGCATATGACATAAATAAACAAGTAATATATGGTGATGATCTAATGAGCAGAATTGAGTACTGTATAAGGAACAAGGATGGTTATAAAGATCTTCATAATGCAGTAATATCATGCATAAATGACCTAATAAGAAGACTAGTAGCAATGTCTAGGACTAAGGTAGCAGATATTGTACATGTAGTAGCAGCTGGAAACACAGTAATGACATACCTTTTCCTTGGTAGAGACGTGAGAGGTTTCGCAGATGCTCATTATGAGGTTGAGAAGGGGAGCTATAGAGCTAACGCGAGAGATCTCGGATTATTAACATGTAAGAACGCTCCAGTATACTGCCTACCCTGCGTAGGAAGATTCTTAGGTGGAGACATCATAGGAGATATACTTACATCAGGAATGTGGAAGAGTGATGATATACAGCTACTGATAGACATAGGAACAAACACTCACGTAGTAGTAGGATGTAGAGACTGGTACATAGCTACTACAGGACCAGGAGCAACAACATTCGAAGGATATGGAGTGAGATACGGCATGAAGGCTATGGAGGGTGCAATAGAGAGAGTAGTTATAAGAGATGGAAAAGTTGAGTATCAGGTAATAGGAAACGTTAAACCGATAGGAATATGTGGTTCAGGACTAATAGACCTACTTGCAGAACTCTTCGTAAATAAGATCATAGATAGTCAAGGAAAACTAAGAAAGAATCATCCAAACGTAGTAGAGAGAAACGGGAAACTAGAGTTCATAGTAGTACCAGCATCAGAATCAGGAACAGGAAAAGATATAACAATCGATGAACAAGATATAAAGAACCTACTTGAATCAAAAGCATCAGTCTGCGCATTAATAACAACACTACTCAAAAAAGTTAGACTAGACCTATCAGACATAAAGAGAGTATACATCTGCGGAGCATTTGCAAACTACCTAGACCTAAATAATGCGGTGAAGATAGGAATGATACCAGAATTCCCAAACGCAGAGATAGAATACATAGGAAACGGCTCAATAGCAGGAGCATACCTAGTACTAACAAACTATAAGTACAAGGACGTTGTAGAAAACATAGCAGAAAACCTAACCTATATAGAGATGATAAATGATTCAGACTTCGTAGATGAGTACATAGCAGCAACCACAATACCTGGAAAGAAGGAGTACTTCCCAACAGTATGGAGCCTAGTAAGCTGATGAGAAGTCCGCTGACTGAGAACTGATGAAGAACCGAAGGCTGACTCTTTCGAGAGAATCAGCTTCTGCCGGACCAGTCATTCTTCCTTAGGTGGGGCTAAGCTTCATCATCTTCCTGTTTCTTAAAGCTTCTCAAATCTTATTAATGTATCTTCAAACTGTACTTTACCTTTTCTCTGTAGTTCCCATAGTATGTCAACTACTTTTGATCTGAGCTCCATTTCTAGTTCTTCATTTATGTCTAGCATGCTCTTTATCTTGTCTATTACGTTATTTACGAAGTCTATTGTTCTTACTTTTGTTTTTGGCTGTATTTTTTCTAGTTCTTCCTGTACTGTTCTCTCTAAGATCTGGTCTAGACTTTCTACTTTATCTTTATGTTCAGGTATTTTAGACATATGTTAGATATTGGACATTCTTCGCATTTATTTTTTGAGCAGTATCTGTATCCTATGTCGAATGCTCCTCTCTCATATAATATGGGATCTAGGCTTAATTTTGCTACTGATCTTACAATACCTTTCACTGACTCGATCCTTATGATGACCTCTTTACCAGCTTCTAGTTCTGCCTCTATCTTTCTCACTTTCTCACTATCTAACTTCATTATTAGAAATGCTCCACTTCTAAATGTTGTTAATGTTGTATACATGTCTGCTATTGATACATACTTCCTATACTCTCCTTTCCTGATAATAGTTACTGCTAGTGGAAAGCTTGTTCTATGTGAGAATACTCTTATTATACTTCTAATACATTTTCTTATTCTCTCACTAGACTTCTTCATGAAGAATACTCTAAGATTTTCTTCAAACTCTCTAATAGTCTGTAACGTCATTATCCACTCGAAGACCTCTTTCTTAAATGCTTTCAAAATTTTTCGAACACCATGTGCATATTTTAATGTTAGTACTGTTAGAAACTGATTATCAACTTTCTCATATCTCATCTGTATTAGTTTAACTATCTTATCAACCTCACTATATTCTGGATTCTCTATGAATGGTAGAATATCGCTATATAGTTCTCTCAATGTTGAGAAGTATTTTTCAACTCTCATATCTTTGAGACTAGCCATCGTACATAGGCAGAATATTACGTATCTTGTAGCTATCTCTATTCTAGGAACATTCTTGTACATTATTATGAGCTCGTTAAGAGTCTTCTCCTTCTTCTTTAGAAATTCGTTAAACAGTTCTCTCACTCTATCAGGAACGTGTGATATCTCGTCAGGTAAGTACTGTAGTACTAGTTCTTTTGTTGTTCTTCCATGTTCTCTTATGCTCTCTACTATGTCAATATAGCGCTCTAGCTCTCTAAGCTTCCTCTTACTTATTCGTTCTCTTATGCTTACCTCGTCCATTAGCGGACAGTTTCATCTATATATTATGGGGGTAAATAAACTCTGACTGATCAAGGATAAAAGTATTTAGCAGAGTTAGATAAACATTATCAAATGGTTACGGAGGTAATTTACTCTGAAGAGACTGTACTAGACATGCTTAAGAAACTTGAGAATGATCTTCTCAGAGGTAACATAATTCTCGTAGAGAGACTTCCTCCTGTTAGAGAGACCGAGAAGTATAGGGATCATATAGCTAACATACTTAAGGAGTTTCATAAGGCGTTCATCCTCGTCAGGATAGTCTTCGCTGATGGTGTTAGGAGAGGATATGCAATAATTATAAGTGGTGAAGGAGAGCTTGGAGAGCTTCCTCAGAGAGGCATAGTTGAGGGTCTAGAGGTAGAGTACTCTGGTGATAAGAAGAGGAAGATTGTGTATCGTCCTGTAGCATTTACATCACCTCAAGAGCTTGTTAGTAATTTAGAGAGATTTGCTAAGCTGTATCATGAGAGTGAGGTGAGGATTGTCGAGCTTAAGCTTCCTGAAGCATATAGAGAACAGACGTTACTATATTACTGACAGGAGACTCTATTACGGAGACACAGAGTAGAAGCATAATAAAGTATAAAAACCGCCACTGTACAAGAAGGGACGATGAGTGAGGAATGGGAGTTTCCAGAAGATTGGGAGTATGCTGGTGGAGAACCTGAGAAACTACTTAAAGTTAGAGTAAAGTGTCCAAACTGTGGAGCACAGTTTGAAGTTGAGATTGGAGAATCATGGTACTCTATGGGCTTCTCAATAAGCTGTCAGAAGTGTGGTTACTCGTTTCCAATAAACATGTATGGCGAGGTTATAGGAGAGGTTAAAAAGAAGAAGTAACTATCTCTTAACTAAGGGTAGAGCCATATCTCTAATCTTCTCCTCCCAGTTCTTAGCTTTAACAATCGCACTAGCTACAAGAACACCCTCAGCACCTAGCTCTAGAGCTCTCTTAACATCCTCACCACTTTCTACTCCTGCTCCACAGAGAACCTTCACTTCTGGAGCAACCTTCCTAACCATATTTACACCATTAGTCACTACTTCAGGTTTCTCTCTAGATACTGCTCTCCCAGTACCTATAAGCTCTGGTGGCTCTATTGCTACTGCTTCTGGTCCTAGTACTGCTATTGCACCAGCTTCTACAGGTACTGCTGCACAAGCAACTACGGTAAGGTCAAGATTTCTACATCTCTCAATTATCTCACGTGCCTGATCAATCCTTATCCTCTTCTCACTATGGTTAATTATTACTCCAATAGCTCCAGCCTCCTTTATAGCTTCTAGAAGTATGTGTCCTGTATGTGCTCCAGGAGGTTCAGGATCTGCTGACTGAGCTAGAACAGGAATCTCAACATTCTCTGCAACAAGTCTAAGATCTATGTGTTGTGGTGCTACTGCTATTGATGCTCCAGTCTCCTTAGCTACCTTCTCTGCAGCTTTAGCAAGCTCTAGAGCTCTTTTACCTGTTGCTTCTATGTAAGTCTTGAAGTTTATTATGAGTATTGGATACCTAAGCTTCATGCGTTACTGTCTACATTATGACTAATATTAAAGTAGTTTTCAGAAGTGCAATCTCTTCAGAGAACAGCCTCGAAGTGTGATCTTATCAGTGCTTTAGATACTCCCTCTATGAAGCATCTCACTATTGTTGCAACAAGCTCAGCTTCAAGATCCTTAACGTGAGCTACAGCTAATGCAGCTCCTGGAGATGCTGGACTATACTTAGTTACTATGCTTGTTGCAAGTGATTGAGCAGCCTTGAACTCTGCTATAGAGAGCTTCTGAACTATAGTCTCAAGTTCACCACCCTTAGCCAATACTGTCAATATAGCTATCAGTGGGTTAGATGATAGTTCTTCTAGGACTCTAACGATAGGTTCACTGTAATATCTTGTGAAGTTTGCACCTACTATTCCAAATGGTACTACGAACCCCTGAACTAGGTCTAGTGGTAGGTTCCAGAGTCTTGCTCTGAGAAGTAGACTTATGTTATAGAAGTCTACTAGTGACTTGACAACGTCCATAGCACTATTATCTCTCATGAGTTTTGATGTCGTGATTGTGTATAGTCTGCTGAGATATACGCTGTCTAGTACAGTATCTATTATACATAGAGCTAGCTGTGGTCTAGCCTTGATTAGCTTTATCATGTTCTCGAATGCTTCTGCAGCAGGATGGTAAAGCTCTTTCAATTTTGCTCCTAGATCTTCAAGATCTCTTGCACCAAGTATGTACGTTAGTACGTGTCTTCTACCCATGACCTCTGCTATATACGTGTTTACTAGCCTCTCCATGTCCTTCCTATCCTTACCCTCATGTAGACACTTTGCAACAACCTTTATGTTCTCAATCTCGAACTTGAGCAAGTATACTGAGAGTAAGTACCTGGCCTGTGGTGGACTACCAAGAGCAAGCTGAACTAGATCCTGTATTACCGCTGTCTTGAACTCTCTAGTTATCTCTTCTGGAGAGGTTATCTTTTCTATACGTTCAATAACGGTCTTGTACCCTGTGTCTCTTAATGCATTAATGACATCGTCTAGAGATTCTGCATATATTATAGCTCTAAGCTTCTCCTTGGTTAGAAGTCTAGATCTGACACCACGTACTCTAGGTCCTAGTGATCCCATCATCGTGAGGTAGTAGCCATGTGTGCCTCCACTACTTAATCCAATTCCCACGCATCTAGTCTACGTTAGAAGTTTTATAGTATTATGTCCTCAGCGTCGTGGGTCTTCCTCACCTATCGGGGGCGCGGAG
>JAADDN010000054.1 GCA_013153895.1 Thermoproteota archaeon
ATAACAAGAAAGCCCCGGTAGCTCAGCCCGGTCAGAGCGGCCGCCTCGTAAGCGGCAGGTCCCGGGTTCAAATCCCGGCCGGGGCTCCAAAAGGCAGAAGAGAGAAAAAGGACTCTTTCACGTGAAGACTTTCTCTTTTTCTTGCACACTTACATGATTAAATTACGTTCAATCAGCGCTCGGTGTAGTGCTCATTTGATCGCTCGGGGGGCAAGTTTCATCATCTAGGTTGTGAGATAGTTTAGAAGCTTAAAATTGTTTATGGCGGGCCCGCCGGGATTTGAACCCGGGACCTACGGCTTTCTGCGATGTGGGCCGAGGGGGCGATATATCTTTGCTATGTTTCACGCCCCTCTCGGCCCTTTCTCCGCAGGCCGCCGCTCTATCCAGGCTGAGCTACGGGCCCTTCCTTTATTTGCGTTTCTTTAAATCTTTTAAACCTTCTCTTTCTATGTTGTGAATTCTTTTAAGTTAGATAATATCTCAGTGTTAGGTGAGTAAGGGGTTCAGTATTGGGTTGCTAACCGTGGTAGTAATTATCCTAGTTATGATCTTGACGTATGTGTGTTCTGCTATAAGTAACTTATCCTTCTATGTAACATCTATCTCCTCTAGCGAGATCTATATTGTACCTTCACGTCCTGTTACTGTTCATGTTTTTGCTACATGTGTTTCTGGTCGTTATTTAATTATTGTGGGTTATGTAGGACTAGTTGAGAGGCATGGTATCATAATAATGATGGATAGGTATCTCGATAGGATAGTTAGGACCTGGATTGATTATAATATATCTGAGCTATATGACTGCGTTGTCGTTGGTAGATCAATAATAGTTGTTGGTGATGTATGGTTAAATGCTAGTCCTCACTTAGTGATATATGAGTTTTCTAACAATCTTAATCTAGAGAAGATGAGTATAGATCCTTCAGATAGCAGTATGGCCTTCTCTGTAACTTTCTTCAAAGGTTATCTCTACGTTTCTGGTGAACCTAATTTCCTAGGCTTGGTAGAGCAGAGAGATGTTCTTAGTCTTAGCCTAGTAGGCTCCTATACTACGGATTTCTCGATAAGTGATTGGAAATTTGGAAACTTATTCACAGTCTTTGTCGATAATGCTACAAGAACAGTATGGGTAGGTGGTTATTATCTAGATTTTGGAGATCTATATCATTAGTCTACTCATAGGCTTCAGAGAAGGAGATCTATTCAACGTAGTAGTTCTAGATTTTCCAGAAAATAGTAGGTACTATATAGGCACAGTATATTCGGCATGTAGTGATGAGAGAGGAGACATATATGTGGCTGGTTCAGAAGGAGTACTTAAGTTATCTAGTAATGGTACTGTATTACAGGTCAATAAGAAGATTCATAATTGCTTAAAAATAATCTGCTTAAAAGATAAGATATATGTTTTTGCATCTCCTATAATAGGTAAATATCATGTTCAGATGCTCTACGTGCTTGATAATAATCTGAGAATTCTATATTCTAAAATTTTAAATGAGTACGAACCCTATGACTTCATGTTTGGTATAGGAAAAGCTAGTTATGCAGATGGTAAGATCTACGTTGTAGGCTGGGGTTACATTCCTACTGGTTCGATAATAACTTTATATGAGATACCTACAAAGGCTAGACATGGTATTGAATGTGATTTTAATAATAATGGTATTCTTGATATAGGTGATGTAGTACTATGTTTAAGATATGTTATAGGTTCATATATGACTAATGTGAGATGTGATCTAAATCATAATGGAATTACCGATATAGGAGATTGTGTACTTCTATTAGAGATGTTAACAGGTAAGTGAGGTTATACTACTTTTACTCCTAAGATCTCTTTGAAATACTCTATTGCTTCTTGTTTTGTTACTCTATGATTCTTTCCTACTTTTGATCTACATCTTTTCCTGTACATTACTCTATATCCTGGTCTTGCTAATCGTACAGCTATGTCCATTCCCCATATTCCGAGGTTTGGGTCGTATTTTACTCCTGGTATGAGTATGTGTTCTCTTATTCCATATGATACGTTACCCATGTTATCGAACTGTGATTCTCTTAGTGTGAAGTCTAGTACTGCAAGTGTCTTTAGTAGGAACCATATTGCTTTATTTCTTCTTAATGTTACCATTACTCCTATAGGCTCTCCTCTTCTGACTCCCCATTCTTTTATTGATTTTCTAGCTTTTCTGAGGCTTGGTGTCTGTCCTGTAAGTTCTTCTAATACTTTTGCAGCTTTCTCTAACTTCTCTCCTGATGTTCCAACACCTATGTTGACTACTACCTTCTCTATGTATATTGCTCTCATTGGGTGATCCTTAACCCATATGAACTTTCTCCAGTCAATATCGTTCCAGTGTAGTGTCTTAAGATCTATCGATGATAGATCTATTACTGGCATGTTCTTCTCACGCATAGATGCATAGCTTAGTTTAAATATTTCTCTCCGCCTAATCTACTTAGTGGCTCGTCATAGTGTCCTAATACTTGCTGGAGGTTATGCTACAAGATTGAGACCTCTAACATATACTAGACCTAAGCCCATGCTTCCCATACTTGACAAGCCTCTACTAGACTATATCTTAGAATCATCATTTAACTCTAACCCAGAGACCATATACATATCTCTCAGGTATCTAGCAGATTACATAATTAGTCACGTATCTTCAAAATGGGGAAACAATATACATAAGATAAAGTACCTAGTAGAAGATAGACCTCTAGGAGATGCTGGACCAATAAACCTTCTAAGAGAGAACAGAAACATAGATAGTACATTAGTAGTTGTTAATGGAGACATATTCTCAAATATAGATATAGCAAAAGTACTAGAGTTTCATAGAAAGATGGGAGGAGTAGCAACGATAGTTTTAACTAGAGTTGAAGGTGATCTATCTAAGTACGGTGTTGCAGAGATAGATGATAGATATAGGATAACTAAGTTCGTAGAGAAACCTAAGCTGGAAGGTGAAGGTCTAGTAAATGCTGGAGTATACATATTTGAGCCAGAAGCTTTAGAATTATTACCTAGAGATGAGAAGCCGCTAAAAATATCGTTACATCTCATGCCTAGACTAATATCGAGATTTGACGTATACGCGTACGTTCACATGGGATACTGGTTCGATATAGGTACACCAGAAGACTACTTGAAAGCTAACATGATAGCATTAGAAGAATATTGTAGAGATCTTGATAGGTGCTTAAAAGGGTACTGCGAAGGTGATATAGAACCACCATGTTACATAGGTGAAGGATCAAAGATAGAGAGAGATTCTGAGATCGGTCCATACACTATAATACTATCCAACGTTAACGTGAGATCAGCAGTCAAGATACGTAGAAGCATAATCATGAGTGGAACAATAATATGTAAGGGAAGTCTAATAGAGAGCTCAATAATTGGTGAAAGAGTATATGTTGGTAAGTGGGTTAGAATAGATCAAGGATCAGTAATCGGAGATTATGCATATATAGCAGATACAGTACATATTGGTAAAGAGGCAAGAATAGGTCCTCATAGAGAAGTAGAGAAGAACATAAGCGATAGAGAGGTACTACCATAAGAACCTAATGTATTAATGAGAGTACTGCCATATATATTGTAACAGTCGTCAGATCACATAGAGGCATTATGAGACTAGTAGCAACATTCGCAGGATTAATACCCTTCCTAAACAAGAATATTGATAATAGGTAAGTAACGTATAACATTATGACGGTAGATAACATACCTGCAGCAAAAGGTACTAAGCATAGGATTAATGGCTCATGCATAGCTAAAGCATAGATTATGCTCATTCCAATAACGTTCATGTAGATTCCTAACGAGATCATTATGCTCCTGTAATAGTATCTTGCAGCAACACCTCTAGGTAAAGGTTCATGCTCTATACTTCCAAGATGTAGACCAGAGTTTAAATATGCTGCATATCTCACAGCAACACCACCGACCACGGCCATTGCTGGAAAAGCTGCGAAGAGAAGTACTTTATAGGTTGTTAATGTGCTAAGTCTACTCTCAAGTTTCAGACCTACGATAAGTTCTATCATTGATGCTACTACTCCAGCAATAACGTTCTCTATTATCGTTTTCTTAGGACTCCATACTGTGTATGGTTTACCTTCTTCTTTAAGTGCTGATCTAACTATGATAAATGCTGATAATGTTATTAATATTATAAGTATTGTGACAAGTATTCTATCTATTGAGTAGAGGAATGATATTATTATGAAAGCTGCTAGGAGTGTTGGAACTGTGATCATATCTCCAATTATAGATTCTAACGGTCCTGCTAGAGTCTCTGGAGATATCTCTCTTTTAAATACTTCAAAGAATCCTAATGTTGATAATGGTACGACAATGCTTACTCCTATAAGTCCTGATAACATTGCGACTGCAGTCACAATATCTGTATGTAATGGATCGACTACTAGTGCTGCTAAGATTCCAGCTATGAGGTTTGAGAGTAAGCTTACTGCATATGCTGCTTTCATCTCTACGAGAAGACCTTTCTGTCTAACTCCTCTAGGCTCTATCACTCCTAACCTGAGCTTCGTTATTATTCGAGTACTATATGCTACATATGTACATCCTCTCAAGTTCATGAGCACTGGTAAGATAACTATGAGGAACTTAGCATGTTCAAATATTCCAGAGAACAGAGTTACGAGGTAGCCTGTAAAGAAGTCTCCATAATTGCATAAAAGTAGTGAGAAGAGTCCTAGCCCATGCTCTGCAAGTCTTCTCCTAGATTCAAGCTGTACGTAAGTAGTCACATTTGGGTCATCATTCTCGTGCTGGAGTATTTATAAATCGGTTCTGTATAGTCTCAGTAACCTCTAGCTTAATAAATTAATACTTTCCTAACGAGGAAGATGGTTTAATAAATGCTCACTTATAATAGTCCTTGTGAGAGTGATCTTGCTATCTATAAAGCCTAAGTATGGTTATGCTATTCTTGAGGGAAAGAAGAAGTATGAATTGAGAAAGTGTGTGAACGCTGTCATAAGACCTGGTGATCTGGTGCTCATGTATTTTTCAACTCCTGTTAAAGCGATAGCAGGGTACTTCAAGGCTGGTAAAGTCTATGTTGCATCTCCTGAAGAGATTGAACGTATAGTGAAGTCCCTAGGAGACATAGGTGTCGATGATGAAGATCTATCATATATTAGAGGTTTCAGGAAGGTCATGGCTATAGAGGTCATAGATCCACGTCCCTGTAGGAAGGTAAGTCTTGAGAGGTTGAGAGAGTTGAACATTAGACCACCAATAAGTTATCAGCCTCTCACAGATGATGTCGCTAAGATACTCTTAAAAGAGTGTGGAATAGACTATATAACACATGAGCATGGACAAGGAGATAGAGGAGCTACTGAGAAAGAAGGCTCTAGAAGCTTGGCAGCAAGTGCAAAGAAGATTGAGGACTTCCTCTACTCAGATGAGTCAGGTAGAGACTAAGGAAGAAATAATTAATAAGCTTAGAAAGATAGTCAAGGGCTCACGTACAGATGAGATAATAAGGAAGGCGTTGGATCTCTATGGTGATGATGCTCTTAAGGTGTTTAGAGAGATAGTTAGACTGTACGAGAGAGGAAGCATTAGAGAGCTCATGGATTACGAACTATATCAGATACTTGAGAGACTTGGACTTCATGTTCCACTTGAGACGAGGATAAGAATAGTCAAGCATGGTACAGAATCATCAATAAGCGACATACTTTCAAAATGATGAGAGCTCCGCGCCCCCGATAGGTGAGGAAGACCCACGACGCTGAGGACATAATACTATAAAACTTCTAACGTAGACTAGATGCGTGGGAATTG
>JAADDN010000063.1 GCA_013153895.1 Thermoproteota archaeon
TGAAATAATCTCACGAAGCCTATAGTACCTCTCCTTCAATTCTTCCTCTCTACTAACATATCTCTCATACTTTCTAATCTTGATCTCTACAAGAGAGATCCTCTCACGAAGTCTTTCAAGTTCCTGACTCTTCTCTTCTAACAATCTTGCCTTATCTTGATCAGATAGCTCTCTTCCACATAATGGACATACTCCCTTACTATCCTTTAGAAGCTTGATCTCATCCTCAAGCTTAGTCTTCAGAGCTTGTAGACTTGCAATCTCCTCCTTAAACTTGTCAAGAAGCTTCTTAGCTTTCTCAATCTTCCTAAGCTTCTCCTCGATCTGTACAACATCCTTTTCAAGCTGTTCAATATTATTTAACTCACGTTCAAGTTTCTCAAGTTCCTGTCTTCTTCTCTCAATTATTACTTTAAATCTCTCACATGTTTTCTCCCTGTTCTCAATCTCCTTAAGCTCAACCTCTAGACGAGCTCTCGATTCTCTCAACTTATCTAACCTATTCCTCAGTTTTGTTTCTTCATTAACAAATAAATCCAGTTCTTCTAACCTTTTTCTAAGAGAGATCATTTCCTTAGATATCTCCTCAAGCTCACGCTTCTTCTCCTCAAGTTTCTCGAGTTCTCTCTCCTTCTCCTTAAGTAGGACCTCAAGCTCACGTATCTTATCAACATCCTGCTTAACTTCCTCAAGCTCTTTCTCAACACTGCACTTCTTTTCCTCTAACTCTATCCTCTTTCTCTCAAGCTCTTCTAAAAGATTTTCAAGTTTTTTAACCTCCTCCCTATATTGTTGTATGTTTTTGCTCAATTTTGTTATCTCTTCATCTATTATAGATATCTTTCCCTCAATACGTCTAAGATGCATCTCAGCAAGCTTCCTAACTTCCTTAAGATAGTCACTTCTAAGTTTCTCTAAAGACTCTATTTTCAGGACTTTATCAAGCTTTGTCTCAGTTCGTTTACTACTATCCAATATTGATCTAAGTTCTCCCTGTCTAACATAAAGAAGTTCAGAAAATACGCTTACAGAGACGTTAAGTATCTTTTCTACGAAGCTTGTAACCTCTTTATCTCTTGAAGCAACTCTCCTACCTGACTCATCTAGTACGTATGTGTTAGCTTCAACAGTCTTCTCTGGAGTAAATACACGCTGTATAGTGTACATTTTACCATCTATACCTCTCACTTTAACTCTAATCACAGCTGTACGAGATTTAACTCGGACAAGATCTGCAAGTCTAAGTCTCGATCTTCTCAACCATTCAGATCCGTATAGGGCATATGCTAGAGCGTCAAGTATCGATGATTTACCAGCACCATTAGGACCATATATGAAGTTTATACCCTCGGTAAGCTTAGCTCTACCACTTACTATAGATTTAAAGTTCTCTATACTGATCTCACATATGGACATAGTTCATCAGAAGAGTAGAGATCTTATGTCACTGTCCTGCCTAAGCTGTATTCCAAGAACTTTCTCAAATATTCTAACAACACTAGCTTTCTCACCTCTCTCAACAAGATCTAACAATTCTAGCACTATATTCTCTATCTTTGTCACATCAGGATCATTCTTGAGAACTTCTCTCACAGCTCTCTTAATTATTATGTCAATACCATAGTACTCTCCTGAAGGTCCTCTATGACTAGTCTTTGGTATAGTTGAGGATGGACGTTCAACATCGATTCTGAAGTCGACTCTCAGAACATTCCTAAACAACCTACGAAACTGTGAACACTGTAAGTCGCGTACTGAGTATCCTCTAGCAAGTTTACCCTTGATCTCTATCTGTAGGTAAGCTTCAGGAAGATCAAACTTCTCAACAGCGTATGCAATATCTCTACGAAGCTTAGCTGGATCAAGCTCATCATACTTGAGTACGAGCTTTATCATTTTTCTTGAAGGTTGTATACTATATGATGTAACTCTATATTTACCACTTGACTCAGATATCTCGAAGAGTAGAAAGCCCTTGCTAGCCATATCTCGCGTCTTCAGGATCTTGCCATCCTCTAGAACATAAGTCTCGAACTCTCTTGAATCCCATATCTCGAGGCTTCCGGAGTAAAATACTGGTAACTTAGGATGCCTAAGATTGAAATCGTGAATATGACCGCACAGAAAGAGTACATCTCTACCATCTAATGCTGATTCTATAATCTTTGAACTTATCGTATAGTAATCAATATTAGGCATTGGATAGAGGTATGGAGTACCCTCAACATACTGATGTAAGAGGACAACATTAGGCTTGCTCTCAGATAATGAGTTTAGTATATATGCATAAAGCTTGTTCTGATGCTCAGTATATATACAGCCATAACATATGAAGTTTACGTCGCCTATCTTTACACTACCCTTCTCAACATATTCTACAAGTCCCATTGATGATAGGACTGATAGAGGATTCTCTGATGGGTTTATTACTGATGCTTCATGATTTCCCCTAATTACTATTACTCTAAGCCCAGCTTCTCTAAGCTTTCTTAAACAATCTATAGCATTAATATACGCTAGAGGACCAGGTTTTGCGCTATCGAACAAGTCTCCACATATGACTACGAGATCGAGATCTTTCTCCTCCTTCAATTTCAATATCAGGTCTACAGCCCTGTTAAATGCTTTAGCATAATCTTCAGCACGTTTATCAAGTCCATACTGGCGATGACCTATATGTACGTCTGCTAAATGTGCAATCAGCATTATCTCACCTTATAATACCGTCACCTAGTCTTAAATTACCGTCTAGAAAAGCCTTAGCTAATAGCTGCATCACGTGACTGCATGGTGTTAACATGACTCCATTACATTTTGTACAGGACCAGGATCTCTCGTTCAATCTTACTTCAACATATGCACCTTTCACAAATCCTGATAATACTCCATCCTCGATAACGTACCTATCGACCATGCATGCCGATAGAAGTGCTTTTTCTGCCTCTACCTTAGGTACATCAATATCAAATATCATGGACACTATCTTACAGAACTCTTCAAGCTTGTTATCACTAGCAGTTACTGATCTACTCCACTCTGCTACTACGTCTATGTCAGCTCCTCCATAGTCTAGCACACGATCACGTAACCTAATTATTATAGGCATTGGAACTACAGGTCCTGTGATTATTGCTTCTCCAACATTTAACTGAGGTATGAGTCTCGAGATCTCGGAATCAACTACCTCGCTTGCCTGTACAACAGCATCTATATCTCGAGGATTGACAAGTCTAAGAATTATCTGGCTATTACATTGACTCAAGACGTCAGGGTCTATCCTGGATGGTCTCTGAGTTATTATTACTAGATATACTCCAAACTTTCTACCCTCACAAGCGATCTTGGTGAGTGTTTCTATGCTCCACTTTCTCTCTTTACTACGAGGAGGAGCAAATTTGTGAGCCTCCTCTACAATCACGACTACAGGATAAGGATACTTAGGACCTCTCAGACCTCTAACGTATCTTATCCTAGCTGCAAGTATTCTAGATAACACATGATGAACAACATGATCCTGAACTTCATCACTCACACCTGCAAGATTAAGTATCGTTATGTGTCTAGGACGTAATATCTTGTTTAATGGAGTTGAAAAGTATGTATATACTCTCAATCTCTCAAGCTTTCTTAACCTAATTATGACAGAGGCTGCTACAGCTCTATTCCTCTTATCTTCAGCAAACTCTCTAAGCTCATTAACGAGAGACTCTATCCTTCTTCTCAGCTTGAGATCTATATTATTTAGAATTGAAGGATCGAACTTAGGTCTCAATATTGTTGCTAGAGAACTAACAGACTTTATCTTACCACTCGCTACAGCTCTAAGTATCCTTCTTATGTTCCTCAACGTACAGAATCTTCTATCTCCAGTAGCCTCTCTAAGCAACTTAACTAGACTATGAGCTAGAACGAGAACATGCCTCATCTTTGCAGCATTTGATGGAATTCTCATAAGTGATGCTAATGTATCAGAGTCTATTGTTGCTACATTAATCCTATACTTTCTCTCACCTGACTGATACTTCGCTATCTTGAATACTGATACTGCATCCCTATACTCAGGTCCTAATCTCTCGATACTTCTCTTTATCGGTACATACTCTCCATGTGGATCTATGACTACTATTGTAGCACCTTTCTTAAGAAGCTCCTCAATAAGGAGGACGCTTGTCCAAGTCTTTCCACTTCCTGTGGCAGCTATTATTGCTAGATGCCTACGTAGTCCATTAACGTCTAAGAACGCGGGAATTGACGGTCTTGTAATGAGATATCCAACATGTAGACCACGTCTTTCAGGAACCTCAATTAGCTTCCTAACATCGTCATCGTCTGCTAGATAGACTGGACTTCCAACTGGAGGTACTGAGCGAGGTTTCAATATGACGTCACCTTTCCTGAATCCTAACGTTATTACTTTTCCTGATAGAACCTCTATAAGGCTCTCATGAGGTGTTGACTCTATGATATCTGCTATATATGACTCAGGTGTGAGTCTGTAAGGTTCTCTCTTAATATCAAGTATCTGTCCTATGACTTTAATGTTCATAAGCCTACCATCAACCTTATCTGTAACCTCATAGTACACGTAATCGTACCTTGATACATTTATTCTCTTTAATGCTACAGATAGTACTCCAGCACCTTCTGCAGCTACTACATAACCTATTGGTTCTCTGTTCATCATGCTTATGCACCCATTATTAACGTATGAATTCTACGACCTTTCACTCCCTCTAGACTCTTTATAGCAACCATCTCATACTCCCTGAACTCACTATCGCTGAACGTTACATAGTTATGAGCAAGCCAAAGCATTCTATTGTAGTGGAATGGGTCCTTATACTCTGAGTATAACATCTCAAGTGTGCTCCACATGTTAAAGCTATCATAGAATATTTTTGGTGGTATAGTATCATCAAAGAGTCTCCACTTCGGTATTGTTAGCTCTATTAGTATAGGTGAGTCATCTTTCCTAAACTTTACATATGTCAGTAATATTCTTGGAAAGTGTTCAAGTTTCTCCTTGACCTTCTTAGCAAATCTCCTATACTCTTCCGCCTCTAAGTCATCACACATCCTCAACATTATGCTATCCTCAACTCTATCTATTATCATTCTATATATTGCGTCTGGAGTCACCAGCTTCTTATCATTCATGTATGCGTCAACTATCCCTATCAGTAGTTTTCTAGAGATTGCGAAGGATATGTTGTTTCTTGATGCTATGTACTCGAGCACGCATGCATCAGTCACGGACTGTGATATCACTATCCTGATTCCTTGCCTAACTAGCTCTCTATTAGATCCATTATACTCTTTAGCTAGCTCTACAAGCTTCTTCCTATATCTTCTCAGCCAGACTATGCTATACCATTCTGCTCCTCTTGTAAATATCTCATACACGTCTGACGAGAAGCTGAAAGATGAGTCGCATTTGAGAGCTTCCTTAAGCATTGTAAATATTATGTGATCCTTCAGCATTTTTAGGCTAGAGTTCTTAGATACGAATACCACATTCACTCCATAGTTGCTACATAATTCAAGTAGTGAACATAGCTTGTACAGGTTCTCCATTATTTCAGGAACATAGTATAGATCTAAGAATCCTCTAGTCAGTATGAGATTATGTACAGCGGCTGTAAATCTCGCATATAGGCTACCATCAACAAGCAGATATTTCTCCTTATCGTCTGGTAATGATGCAAGCTGCTCAACAACTGCTCTTATACAGGTCTCGAGCTCTGCTATTCCTAGATACGTCCAGTATGCTGCACTGCTAGGGACAGGGAGATACTTCGTCTTTAATGTACGTACTGGCTGTGCTCCAAAGTTGTTTACAGCTATGGCTCTAGCTATCACTACCTCTGAACCATCTGTGAACGATATTGTACGTATTCCTCCATCTACTGCAACAACATAGTAATCGTTTCTCTTAGAGAGTCCTCTCAGTCCTCTCCAGACCTCGTCAGGTCTAACGTTGTCAAGTATCTTCAATAGAGAAGCGTGAGTCCTCTCCTGTCCACTCCTGAGCTTCTCCTTCACGTCCTTCTCGAACTCTCTTGCGTACAGGTCGAAGAACAGGTCAGGCATCTCGCGATCTCATATTACGAGTACGTGATTTATTGGTCTGTTGTGTATTTTCTGTAAAGTAGCATACGACAAAACTTTCGGAGAACTTTGCTGAAGATAATCATGTATTAATACCCGGAGAGACTACTATTAACTGATGAAGATTAGAGAGCCAGCAGTAGCTGGAGCATTTTACGAAGGAACAAGAGAGGGACTCATAAGACAGATAGAGTGGTGCATAACGCATCCTCTTGGTCCTGGAACAACAAGAAGAGAGAGGGATCCAGACGTTACAGCTGTACCTATAGTAATATCTCCACATGCAGGATACATCTTCTCAGGTCCTATAGCAGCTCACTCATACGTAGAATTAAACACTTATGAGAAGCCTAGAACAGTAATAATAGCAGGACCAAACCACTACGGCATAGGTGCACCAGTAGCAATAATGGTTGAAGGAGTATGGAGAACCCCTCTAGGAGATGTTGAGATAGATACAGAGATTGCGAGAGAACTCATGAGATACTGCAAGATCCTCGAACCTGACTGGTACGCCTTCATGAGAGAACATAGTCTTGAAGTACAGCTACCGTTTCTACAGTACTTCTATAATAATGATTTCAAGATAGTTCCAATATGCATGTTCTATCAGGGAATAGATGCAGCAGAAGAGCTTGGTAGAGCAATTGCTCGAGTAATAGCATCAAGAGAACCTGGAGAGATAGTGTATGTAGCATCAACAGACTGGAATCACTATGAACCTCATGAGGTGACAGTAAAGAAAGATCTTAAAGCAATAGAGAGAGTACTTGAACTAGACTTGAAAGGATTCTACAGAGTAATATCAGAGTACTCAATATCAGTATGTGGATATGGGCCAGTTGGAGCAAGCATAGTTGCTGCACGTGAGCTAGGAGTAAAGAAGGTTAAACTACTGAAACATGCAACATCAGGAGACGTGGTTAAGGTATATCCAGAAC
Organism: Thermoproteota archaeon; assembly: GCA_013153895.1. GTDB lineage: Archaea > Thermoproteota > Thermoprotei > Thermoproteales > Thermocladiaceae > JAADER01. The sequence goes on from JAADDN010000063.1 coordinate 7,050, forward strand.
TTTATGGTGATCTAATATATAGTGACGAGGTAGTAGGATATGCCTCTATTGCATTCTACCTATAATGTTCTCCAACATCTTCTTTATACTTCTAACAACCTTATAGACCCCTGACTCAACAGTAACCTTACCATCACACCCAACTTTGATAATCCTTACCTTACCATTAGCCTGAAGCTTAAACTTATACCCATCCCTAACCTGCCATACGTCAACTATCTTCCACTCTGGGAATCTTCGTGCAACAATAATCGTAGCAGAACGTTTATCGATGCAGAATGTTGCTGAGTCACTAGGCTCAATATTGACAACCTCTTCAATACTCTTAATCTCACCTTCAAGATTAGCTATAACTTTAAATGTTCTTAAACCAGAGGAGAAGTACATAACTATCTCACCATTCTCAAACTCTACTCTCAAGAATCTTAGACTCTTCTCATCAATATTCATAACACTAGATATAACTCTCCTAGCTCTATTCCTAACTGACTGAAGAATACTCTGAAGGTTTTCAGACATTATTTAAGCTGTACTTACGAGGTTATTTATAGTAATCTCACAAGATAGGTACCTTACTCCAATACTCCAACAAGACCTCTATAAGCTGGTTGACTGTTGATATCTCTCTGCTCATAAATAACCTATAATGTTGCTCAATCTCTCTAACATATATATCAAGCATAGATCTCTCATAACTTAAATCAACATCATACTTAACCATTGGACAAGAATCATCGAGACCAGTTATCTTTAGAGGATATGCTCTACAAGCCATAGGTCTTACAGGATATATTGAACATCTATCATCATCTCTTAAAAATATGCAGGAATTATCTTCACGCTTTTTCAACTTTATTATTAATAAATTTTCAAAATACTTTCCAAGCCTTCTCTTCAACTCATTAATAGTTTCATAACTTATATAGACATTAAATCTCTCAGGTAAGATCTTACATAGATATTCCTCATGAGTATACACTTCAAAATATTTCAAAACGTTTTCAGGCTTCTCATTTAGGTACTTAAGTATCCTAACTACGTCAAATATTGTGATGTTTGGGCTTGGACCTTTACAGCATCTTGCTCCACATTGTTTACATATTTCTTCTTTTCTTATCATTACCTCCTCTATGAACAGCTTCAACTATTTTTCTAAGTTTCTCAGGCTCTCTCTCAACTACTGTTCCTGTCACTATTATATCAGCTCCTGATCTAGCTATCTCATACGCTATCTCTGGCTCTCTTATCCCTCCACCAACTATGAGAGTACCATTATAAACTTCTCTACTCTTTCTCACTATTTCAGGAGGAACAGGCATCTTAGCACCACTACCTGCCTCAAGGTATAGAAATGGGAACTCTAGATATCTTGCAGCAAGCACGTACGCTATTATTATCTCAGGACGAGAGTAAGGTATGACTCTTGCATTACTTACAAAGCCAACTGCACCACCATCACCAACAATGAGGTATGCGAGAGGCATAGTCTCTAGGTTCCTATAAGATTTATATAGTATGACTGATGCTTGCATTTGAGCATCAATTATGTAATATATGTTTGAGCTGTTTAAAACAACTATGAACCATAGTGCATCAGCTTTACTACTTATTGATGATAAGTTTCCTGGAAAGAGAATCACAGGGATGCTGACCTCTCTCTTAAGCTCAGAAAGATACTCATCGAGTAGTCTCTCGTTAACTCCTAGAGAACCTCCAACCATTATAGCAGATGATCCAGCATTCTCAGCTTGTTTTCCAAGCTTGACAAAAGTCTCTACGTCTACCTTATCAGGATCTAGTAAGGTCATGTGTATTGTTCCATATTTCTCAATTTCTCTAAGTATGTACTCGCGTACTTTACCCATTTAAGATATGTTAAGCTACTCCTTCTCTTCACTTTCACCTTCTTCACTAGATTCCTCACCTGACTCCTCATAGGAGTACTCTTCCTCGCTACCTAGTGATGCTATAGATTCCTCACTGCTTTCTTCTGTTCCTGATTCAGCAGATAATTGTTCTAGTGTGACTATCTCTTCCTTCTTCGGCTTAATTACTCCCTCATAGTAGAGGTCTACAAACTTATTATAGTAATCTACTGGTAGGAGACCCTCAACTAGCTCGAACTCTGCTTCAAGACCACAGTTTCCACATATGACTTTAACCTTCTTCTTTTTCTTATCCTGTTTTACGTTTACTACGACACTACCACAGTTTGGGCATGTGAATATTTTTGGTAGCTTCTTCTGTGGTCTAACAATAAGTCGTTTTCTCTTCCTTCTTCTACCCATTGACTAGTACTGCTCCTGAATGCTATAAAAACATGTCTTTAAGAAGTTATGCCAGCTTCTCTTAATAGCTCATCAACATCTATCTTACCGCTGTCGCTTCTAGATACATCTATGCCGTCCTCACCATATCTGTACTGTACTATTATTCCAGAACCTCCTCTCACCGTTCCATCATATGCTACATATACGTCCTGTAATGCGTTTATAAGTCTCCTCTGCATGTATCCTGACTGTGCTGTACGTACTGCAGTATCTACTAGACCGTCTCTTCCACCTGCTGCATGGAAGAAGTACTCGACTGGTGGTAGTCCTTTTCTGAAGCATGACTTGACGAATCCTCTACATTCTGGTCCTAGGTCTCCCCACATGAAGTGTGCTGTGGTTCTACCCTCGAATCCTCTCTTTATTCTCTCTCCACGTATGCTCTGTTGACCTATCATTGCAACCATCTGCATTATGTTGAGTATGCTTCCTCTAGCTCCTGTCTTTGCCATTATATATGCTTCACATTTCTTATTTATGTACTTCTCAGTTATCTTCTGAGCCTCCTCTCTAACTCTGACAAGGATCCTATTTATGTAGTCCTCTAACGTCTCCTCGACCGTTAGACCTGGCTCTGCCTGTAGTGTACCTTCTCTATACATCTTTATGTACTTCTCAACCTCTTCCTTAGCCTTCTTATAGATCTCCTCAAGCTCCTTGTAAGCTTCTTCAGGAAGTACTAGACTGTCTAGACCCATGGTGAATCCTCTCAGATCTAGGTAGCGTAGTAACATTCTGAGTATCGAGTCTATCCACTTTCTAGCAAACTCGTTACCATACCTCTTAACTATCACGTGCCATAGAGAGTTCACTTGCTCAGCACCTATAGACTTCTTATCTATCACTCCAGTAGCCATGTATCCTTTCACGATTACTATGAACTCATCTGTATTACATGTATATGGGTCTGTACATTTTGACTTTATTGCTGTAGCCTGTACCCAGTCTAGGTCTTTTGGTAGCATCATTGAGACTACTTGTTTACCAGTCCATAGTTCTACTGGGTGCATTATTGCTGGCTCCTCTATCTCACCCTCATATCCTGCTGCTGCAAGCAGGTACATTAGGGTTCTCTTATCAATGAAGGTATCCTTCTTCGTGAGTAGGTAACCTCCCGTTATGTAGTCTTGTCTTGCACCAATTATTGGTCCTCCATATCTTGGAGTTATTATATGCTTCTCAACTAGCGTTAACGTTCTAGCTTCTGCTCTAGCCTCCTCGTTCTGTGGTACGTGTAGGTTCATCTCGTCACCATCGAAGTCTGCGTTATATGGTGGACATACTGCTAAGTGTAGTCTAAATGTTCTGCCTGGAAGAACCTTCACTAGGTGACCCATCATGGACATCCTGTGTAAGCTTGGCTGTCTGTTGAATAGGACTATGTCACCATCTACTAGATGTCTCTCAACTATCCATCCAGGCTCAAGCTGCTCTGCAAGCCTCTTCCTATCCTTCATATATCTTAGATCTATCCTACGTCCTCCAGGCATTATGACGTAGTTTGCTCCAGGCCATATCTCAGGTCCATTTATGACTAGCTGTCTAAGCCACTCTATGTTCCACTCTGTTACTACTTCAGGTACTGTAAGTATCTTAGCTATGTCTATCGGTACACCGACCTCGTTAATACTTAGGTTAGGGTCAGGACTTATGACTGTTCTAGCTGAGAAGTCGACTCTCTTACCTGATAAGCTTCCTCTGAACCTACCTTCCTTACCTTTCAATCTCTGCGCTAGAGTCTTCAGTGGTCTACCGCTCCTATGTTTTGCTGGTGCTAGGTTAGGTAGCTCATTGTTGAAGTATGTTGCAACATGGTACTGAAGTAGCTCCCATAGGTCCTCTATGACGCTTGCTGGTGCTCCAGACTCTATAGCATTTCTCAGCTTCTCGTTCGTTCTAACAATGTCCACCAGCTTATGTGTGAGATCATCCTCACTTCTGATACCTGTCTCAAGCTGTATTGATGGTCTCACGTGTGGTGGTGGTACAGGAAGAACCTCAAGTATGGTCCACTCAGGTCTAGCATACTTTGGATCTATTCCCAGAACCTCTAGATCAGAGTCAGGAATCTTCTCAAGTCTCTCCCTTATCTTTATTGGATCAAGCTTCACTAGTCCACCATCCTCAAGCTCCTCATAGAAGTGGTATGGTCTCTCAAATATTATCTTCCTCTGCTTAGCACCACAGTGAGGACACTTATCACGTTCCTGAGCTTTCTTGAGTATTCTCTTAGTCAACATCTCGGCGATAGGTCTCCAGTGCTTTCTCAACTTCTCAAGCCTCCTACGATACTTCTCTATCTCAGCATCTGTGAGAAGTAGTCTACCACACTCTCTACATGTTGCTCGAAGAAGCTCATATATGTACTTAGCAAACTCGACATGTATCACAGGTCTAGCAAGCTCGATCCTGCCAAAATGTCCAGGACACTTATCGTGAGTATTACCACACTTCTCACATCTAGCACCAGGCTCAACAACTCCAAGCCTCCTATCCATTAGACCTCCCTTGACAGGCTGACCAGCCTCATCGTACGTTTCTGAAGTTGTTATCTCAACAACAGACATCTTACGGATAAGATCAGGAGATAAAATACCAAACTTGATCTCCTTTATCACCTTCAATGGAACCTCTGTCTCTAGCTCGAGATCGCGAGGAACGAAGGAGGACACAGTATCTCTTCTAGACCTAGTATCCTATTTATAAGCATTTCGAGATGCAAGATTAATAAATCTTCTAACAATAACATTACTGGGCCCTCCCGGCGTGGGTCGGGCGAGAAGGTCTAAGACCACCGATGAGCCCGACTCCTCCAAGAGGGCTCACAGGAAACCCCTTAAATATCTCCTAGATCTAGAATAATTATGTAGTTAAGCACGCATGTATGTGAGAGCTACATGTAAGGGTCTCGAGGCTAAGGAGAAGATCTTCAGAAATGTTAAGAAGCCTGTAAGAACGATATCTGGAGTAGTCCCAATAGCAGTGATGACTAGACCATATCCCTGTCCTGGAAGATGTATATACTGTCCTGGAGGAATTGAATTATCGACTCCTAAGAGCTACATGCCTGATAGTCCAGTAGTTCTCAGAGCAGCACCACTCAACTATGATCCTTATCTACAGACTGCTAGAAGAATTAGAGCCTATCTAGCAATGGGTCACAAGGTGTCTAAGGTCGAGATCATAGTTATGGGAGGATCATTTACAGCACTTCCAGAAGATTATAGGAGGTGGTTTATAGGTAACATATATAAGGCATTAAACGACTATCCAGTATGGTCTTCATCTAGTGAGAATATTGATGTTCAGAAAGAGATGGAGAGAAATGAGAGAGCTAAGATAAGAGTAGTGGTCTTAAACATAGAGACTAGACCTGACCTCATTAATGAGAAGATAGTTGACGAGCTTCTGTACCTAGGTGTTACTAGAGTAGAGATTGGAGTACAGTCAATATATGATGATGTTCTGAGAAAGGTGAAGAGAGGTCATGGTGTTAGAGAGGTCATAGAAGCTACAAGGATCTTGAAAGATGCAGCATATAAGGTATGTTATCACATCATGCCTGGACTACCTGGCTCTGATCCTGATAGAGATCTAGAGATGGTTAAGACAATATTTGAAGACCCGAACTTCAGACCTGACTGTGTAAAGATCTATCCTACACTAGTGATACCTGGTACAGAACTATACGAGATGTGGAGAAGAGGTGAGTATAAGAGTTACGATCTTGATACTTGGATAGAACTGCTAGTTAAGATAATGAGCATTATTCCAAGATGGGTAAGAGTGATGAGATTTGGTAGAGATATACCACTTCACTGGATAGTTGACGGACCTAGAATAGGAAACCTCAGACAGGTCATATTAGATGAGATGGCGAGAAGAGGTATACAATGTCTAGAAATTAGGTGTAGAGAGGTTGGTCATAGAATGCTTGAGAAAGGTGAAGTTATAACTCCAAGAAGAATAGAAATTCGTAAACTAATATATGAAGCATCAGGTGGTACTGAGATATTTCTAGAAGCTGTAGATGAAGATGATACACTATATGGAATACTGAGACTAAGAATACCTAGCGAACATGCTCATAGAAGAGAGATAAAGATAGGAAGATCAGCATTAGTGAGAGAACTACATGTTTATGGTCCACAAGTACCGATAGATGAACAGAGTGAACTAGCAGCTCAACATAAAGGTATAGGACGTAGACTTCTTGAAGAAGCTGAAAGAATTGCTTTAGAAGAGTTCTCATGCTATAGAATGTTCATAATATCGGCTGTAGGTGTCAGAGAATACTATAGAAAGTTAGGTTATCGTAAGTATCCTAACAGCTTCTACATGTATAAGAACCTTAAGAAGAGCAGACTCTATTAACATCTTTAACAATATCTGTAAGAATCTTCTCTAGGCAATTCCTGAACTGCTCACATCGAACATAGTTTAATAAGTTTCTAACTTCATTTGAATAATGTTTCACTAGGTCAAGAACATCTTTAAATCCTCTCTTAACGTAGTAATATGCTCTTAAGAGTGTGGCTAATTTATCAGATATTCTAACAATTATTGCCTCTATAGATGATGATTCTCTATACTCTAGAAAGTATGTTCCAATAGTTTTTGAAATTTCTTCAGGAAAGTCTTTAAATAGTTCTTCCAACTTTTTTAGTTCTATATTCTTAAAGTTTTTTATCATTCTTCTAACATCTCCTGCAACGTTTCCTATGAGAGACTCATGTATGTCATGTATGAGACACATCGTACATATTTTATCACAGTTCACTTTTTCCATACATATTCTCCTATATTCTTGACAGAGGATAAATCCTATGTAGGATGTTAAGAGTATATGAGATCCAATATCTTCAGCTTCATATTTGTTTACTGACCTCTGAATCCATCCAACTCTTGGTAAAGAGCATAATGCGTCTACAGTTTTGAGTAGTGTAATCAAGTTGCTAAGTCTCAATTCCTCATTACCTGAGCTCACGAGATGAAGTGCAGAGAGGTAGAATTATGTATTACTTCTAGAACCTCTAGTAGAGAGGTATCAATGCAGGACGTAGTATCGTTGTTCAAGAATTTAGACATTGATAAGCTTAGTAGGAGGAAGATGATAATGATTGTTAAGAGGTTAACAAAAAAGTGTAGGATAAGATTGAAGAGAAGGTTTGGACAACATTTTCTTGTAGATCCAGGTGCAATAAGACGCATAATAGAACATATAAGAGGATCGGAAAAAGTGTTGGAGATAGGTCCAGGAATCGGATTACTTACGTATCTCTTATCTCAAGTTTGTGGTCTAGTCATTGGTGTTGAGATAGATAGGTCTTTCATAAATATTTTAAATATGATATGTAAGCTTCGTAACAATATTGACATAGTGATAACAGATGCATTACTGTTTAAGATTCCTAATGATCTTAAAGTTTTTTCGAATCTACCATTTTATATTACTAGTGATATTATTGTGAAATTTGTTAGAGAAGGTGTGAAAGAAGCTTTAATTACTGTTCAAAGAGAAGTTGCTAATCGTCTTACCGCTGTTCCTGGATCTCCTGATTATGGTAGACTTAGCGTTCTTGTACAATGTTTTTATAATGTTAGGAAGCTGTTTAATATAGGTCGACTATCATTCTATCCTCCTCCTGAGGTTGATGCTTCTGTTGTTCTTCTTGAGAGGAGGAGTAATCCATGTATTTCTATGAACGTTTTACACATATTTGAGAAGGTTACTTCTCTATTATTCTCTTTTAGGAATAAGAATGTTGAGAAGGTTCTTAAGAATTATTTAAATGTTCAAGTTCCTGATAATTTGAGAGGTAAGAGAGTGTTTGAGCTTAGTGTCGATGATGTTGTGAGTATAGTTGAGCTTGTTGCTGGCTGCATAGAGTAAGGCTTATAAGCTCTCTCTCGGGTTTAGGCGAGGGTCATTACTGCGAACCTTAGGGAGACTATCAGGAGCGTCCTGATCATAGGGTCGGGCCCCATAAAGATTGCGGAGGCTGCAGAGTTCGATTACTCGGGAACACAGGCTCTCAAGGCTGTGAAGGAGGAGGGCATCCGTACCATACTTATCAACCCTAATGTTGCTACGATCCAGACTTCTCACATATTTGCTGATCGTGTGTATCTTGTTCCTCTGAAGGTTGAGTTTGTTGAGAAGGTTATTGAGCGTGAGAGGCCTGATGGTATAATGATAGGTTTTGGTGGTCAGACAGCTCTGAGTATTGGTGTCGAGCTCTGGAGGAGGGGAGTATTACAGAGGTATGGTGTGAAGGTTCTTGGAACTCCTATTGAGGGTATCGAGGCTGCTCTTGACCGTGATAAGTTTAAGGAGCTCATGCTATCTAGAGGGATTCCAGTACCTCCTAGCAGGGCAGCGTATAGTCCTGAGGAGGCTATAGAGATCGCTAAGGAGATAGGTTTCCCAGTCATAGTTAGAGTGAGCTTCAATCTTGGTGGTTCAGGATCGTTTGTTGCCTGGAGCTTAGAGGAGATGAAAGAACGTATCTATAGAGCATTTGCTAATGCTGGTCTAGTAAAGTCTGTACTTGTTGAGAAGTATCTACATTTTTGGAAGGAGGTCGAGTATGAGATCATGCGTGATTATAAGGATAATGCGATAGCTATCGCATGTATGGAGAACATGGATCCTATGGGAGTACATACTGGAGAATCCATAGTTGTTGCACCATGTCAAACACTTACAGATAGAGAGTATCAGTTAGGTAGAGATCTCTCTATTGCTGTAGCTAGAGCTATAGGACTGGTAGGTGAATGTAATGTACAGGTAGCATTATCACCTAACAGTGAGGATGCTTACGTGATAGAGACTAATCCAAGAATGTCTAGATCTAGCGCATTAGCAAGCAAAGCTACAGGTTATCCTCTAGCTTACATAGCTGCAAAGCTTGCACTAGGATACACATTAGATGAGCTTCTGAACAAGGTTACTGGCAGAACTAGTGCATGCTTTGAACCAAGTCTAGATTACGTAGTCGTCAAGGTTCCTCGCTGGGATCTTCAGAAGTTTGACTATGTTGATAGAAGCATAGGTTCAGAAATGATGAGTGTTGGAGAGGTTATGGCTATTGGTAGAACATTGGAGGAAGCTCTTCAGAAGGCTATAAGAATGCTAGATATTGGAGAGCCAGGACTGGTTGGTGGACCAACATATGATGAGGAGATGAGTCTGGAGGAGGTAGTTGAGAAGTTGAGAAGTAGAGAACCATATTGGCCTCTATGGGCTGCTAAGGCATTTAAGATGGGTCTATCTGTAGATGATGTCTACAAGCTGACTGGTGTTGACAAGTTCTTTCTGAATGCTATCAAGAGAGTTGTCGATCTTTACGAGAAGTTGAAACATTACTCTGAGAGAGATCTCCTAGAGATGAGACCTGATCTCTTAATGCTGATTGGTGAGGCTAAGAGGCTAGGATTCTCTGATAAACAGATAGCGAAAGCATTGAAGACAGATGAGAAAAAGGTAAGAGAGATCAGAAAGAAGCTGATAGAGCCCGTGGTTAAACAGATTGATACTCTAGCTGCAGAGTGGCCTGCTCAGACTAACTACCTCTACCTGACTTATGGTGGAGATGAAGATGACATATCTTTCGAATCTACTAAACCTAAGATAGTAGTGTTAGGTGCTGGCGGGTTCAGGATAGGTGTCAGTGTTGAATTTGATTGGGCAACAGTGAACTATACATACTATGCTAGAGAGCTAGGGTATGAGGTTATAGTAGTAAACTACAATCCTGAGACTGTATCAACAGATTGGGATATGAATGAGAAACTTTACTTTGACGAGATAACTCTCGAGAGAATATTAGACATATATGAGAAGGAGAAGCCTCTAGGTGTTGTAGCTTTCGTTGGTGGACAGATAGCGAATAATCTAGCAAAGAAGCTAGAGGATAATAATGTACCTCTGATAGGTACTAAGGGCAGGAATGTCGATAGAGCAGAAGATAGAGAGAAGTTTAGTAAGCTGTTGGATAAGCTTGGTATAAAACAGCCTCCATGGATCTCTGCTAGATCTATAGAAGAGGTCCTCAAGTTTGCTGACGAAGTTGGCTATCCTGTGATAGTTAGACCAAGCTATGTTCTAAGTGGCTCAGCTATGGCTGTTGCATATAGTAGAGAGGAACTGTTAAGATATCTTAAGGCTGCTGCAAAAGTATCTCCAGAACATCCAGCTGTAGTAAGCAAGTTCATAGATGAGGCTATTGAGGCAGAGATAGATGGAGTATCTGATGGAGGTAGACACACGATAGGAATATTTAATGAACATATTGAACATGCTGGTGTTCATAGTGGAGATGCTATGATGGTTATACCAACGTTCAGGTTAAGCTCTAATGTTCTAGCAAAGATGAGAGATATCGCGATAACATTGGCTAAGGAGCTTGAGATTAAGGGACCATTCAACATACAGTTCCTGGTTAAGGATGGAGAAGTATATGTGATAGAGCTCAACTTGAGAGCCAGCCGTTCAATGCCTTTTGCAAGCAAGGCTAAAGGAATAAATCTCATGGAGCTAGCTGTAAAAGCAACGTTAGGGAAGGGTCTAGAAATTGATGATGAGTTCTATGAGCCACCTAGCAGATGTTGGGCTGTGAAGAGTCCACAGTTCTCTTGGATAAAGCTCAGAAGAGCTTACCCATACCTTGGACCTGAGATGAGGAGTACTGGTGAAGTAGCAAGTTTAGGAGTAGACCTTAATGATGCGCTGCTCAAGTCCTGGCTTTCAACTACTCCAAGCAAGATTCCTGAGAAGACTATACTAATATACACATATTATGAGAGAGCTACACAACAGTTAACAAAGATTGCCGACTTATTATCAAGGTATAGATATGTCATAACTGTTGATGACTCCTATCTTGGAGGTAGAAATAACATAGAGTCGTACCCTAGGGAGAAGATAATGGAGATGATGTATAGAGGTGATATAGATCTAGTCATCACTAGTGGATATACGCCAGATAGAGATTATAGATTGAGAAGGACAGCGATAGACTTGAACATACCTGTCATATTACATCACGATACTGCAAGAGCTCTAGCTGAAGCATTTGTATGGTATTGGTCTGGAGGTAAGTTCACGATATATGAGATGAGTGAGTACTGGAGGCTTAGTCAGATATAGGTTCTTCCTCATCTATCAGTGTATCCCGTCCTCATCATGTCTCTAAGCTCTCTCTAAGCTTGTTCATTAGTTCTTCAAGTTCCTGTATCTCTGTTCTAAAGAATGCTGATACTGTTGCACCCCACCTGTTCTTCACCTCGTTAAGTAGCTCATAAGCTTCTTCAAGTCTTTCTCTAGCTTTATCAAAGAGTAGGTTATTTATGAGAGCCTTCACCTCTGTTGTAAGTTCGTAAAGTCTTGAAAGTTCTTCAGGCATGTGAGCTTTAACGAACGTGTAGTACTCATTAAGTTGATCTCTATTACTTATCAAGTATTTTAGTACTCTCAAGGTAGCAATCCTGAGCGTATATGGGTCTAGGGCTAGATCTCCTAGCTCAAGTGTTATGAGAGCTGTAACATAGAGAGCAACTTTGACTCTCGTCCTGTTACTTATAGGTACGTGCTCTATGAAGCTTGCTATTACTGGAGATATATGTTTAGCTATTGTGTCAAGGTTTGAATATACGAAGTCGAGGAGAGAGTTATGAACTAGCTTGACATCGTCCATAGATGCTATCGATGTTAAGGTCTCGAGCTCTCTTCTCAGTAACCATCCCTTAATTATGAGGTTCTCGGTCTCTTCAGGTGTAGCATAGTTTAAGAATGATCTTAGAGGAAACCTATCATATAGTGCTTGAAGCTCCTCATCGTCAGGTACTCTATTAGATGATGCATACACTGTCCAAGTCTTGACTGGTATCACCTTGTCTCCGTCATATATGACTCTCTCGTTCAGTATTGACAGTAGCGTGTTAAGTATTGCACTTGATGCGTTAAATATCTCGTCTAGCAGTGCTAGATCAGACTCAACTATGCTGTTAGCATATATTCTGACTACTCTTCCTTTAAGTAGCTCAGCTATGTCTATTGGACCAAGTATCTCCTCTAGATCTGTGAACTTGGTCAGCTGTCTGTAGAACCATTTTGCGTTGAGTAGCTTAGAGAGTGTGTATATTAGTGTCGTCTTTCCAGTTCCTGGTGGTCCTATTAGTACATAGTTCTCTCTAGATAGTAATGATATGAATATTCCTGTTATCTCATCCTCAAGCTTGTAGAACATGCTCTGCATCTTCAGGTACGCTTTCCTGATCTTCTCGACACTTGATCTTAAGCTAGTCTCCACATGTGATGTGTGTCGTCTCTCGTTTATAGGTCTTCCACCTACACATATGACTATGACAGATGATGTTACAAGTATCATTCCTAGTATCTCCATTGGAGTAATAATCATCTTATGTAGAGCATATTCAACTATTATGGCAGATACAGGCTCAATGCTTAGAGCAAAGGCTACAACTGTTGGATCTAGATCCTCATGCGACATTCCTTCAAGCATGTAACATATATGAACAATTACTGCTAATAATGTACATAGTCCTAAGAGCTCTAACATATTTCTCACTCTAGTCATCGTGAATATTGATAACATGCCACTCATGGCTGCTGTTATCATGTATGTAGCAATGTTCAGTGCTTCAAAGTCATTATCTTCACAGAATCTATTATACAGTATTACATATATTGTGTAGACTACTGCTAGAGCTATTCCAGCACAGAGCCCTATTATGCTGTATCTAGTTGCTTTGAAGAGCAGGAACACTCCAATCGTGTATAATGGTACTGTTATGAGGGCTGCTTTACCATCATATCCATCTATGAGCATTGTAAGTATTGGATATAGCTGAGCTATGAATGCTATGAATGCAGCATTAGTATACCTTATTCCTATGTAGAAGAGAGCCATGCTCAGTATGTTAAGTACTGATAGTACTGCTCCTCTAACTAGGACCTTCTCGTCTAGCAGTATCTTTCTACTTCGCATCTCTGCTATACCTATCATCGTAAGTATGAGGTAGACTAGGAAGGTGACTAATAGGTAGTTTCCCAGAGTAATAGCTAGCTCAGTGAGAGGATACGTCACTCCCCACAGTATTCCAGCCGTTATAGCATATATCACAGCACGCCTCATGATCTCACCTCGCGAGAGCAAGAGACGAACCGGGGAAAGCTAGATCAAGTAGTACAACTACGAACCTAATTATAAATCCTCTCTCGCATAGAATTAAAAACTTCAGAAGCTGAGCGTTAAGAAGTGACTAGGAAGGTATTTGAGAGATCTTTCACGTATAGAGGAGTAGAAATAGAGGATACAGAGATCGAAGCGTTCGACGGAATCTTCATGAGAATACTCGTAACTGCTGAGAGAGGTATAAAACCGAAAGATAGAGAAAGTCCATGGTTAGAAGATGATGAGCTTAGATGGATAGCGTATAGAGCTACGGCAACACCTGCCATAGTTGTTGGAAGATTAGAAGCAGGTACAGAAATGTATGTTCCTCCCGATAAGACGCCAGATGGTAGAGAAGGCATAGTTATACAGTACTGGTATAATTATAGGAAGGATGTTCCACTTGAAGAACAGGTGAGAAAGTTCTGGAAAGAGGTATCTATCAGGATCAGGCAAGACATACTCTCATGCTCTGGAGGCACTTCAAGAGTATTCAACTACCTTCCTACTGAACTTGAGAAAGGTAGAATAGATACGTACGAGCTTGTTGGAAAATGTGGTGGAGGATACGAGAGAATTGAGGTGAGGTACGGAGGAAGAGAGATGATTATTATACCTCTCATGAGTGGGTTCGATTTTGAGATAGAGAGAACTCTCGGATATGGTATAGGTATTGCAGGTGCTGCATTATGGGTGTTCTGTACAGATGTTAATGGATGTAGAGAAGCTTGTAGGGAAGCTGTGAAGAGATTATATAATGTTGAGGGATGTATAACACCATTCGGAGCATGTCCTTCTGGTTCATTACCTGAGAATTATCCTCCTATTGGACCACCAACAAACTATTATTACTGTCCAACTCTTAGAAACGTTGTTAAGGATAGTAAAGTTCCTGAAGGTGTTAAATCAATATATGAGATAGTTATAAATTGTATTAATATTGATAGCTTGAGGAGAGCTGTGAAGGAGGCTGTGGACGTGTTATCGAGATATCCTGATGTTATTGCTATATCAGCAGCTAACTATGGTGGTAGACTTGGTAAGCTTGTTGCAAGGTTAGTTGACTTACTTAGCTAGCTCACTCTGTATGAGCTTCTCTGCTTCTTCTGGACTCATCTTAGCTATGTCCCACAGTTTCATGCCTTCATGTACAATATAGTTGAGTGATCTAGACTTCTGAAATCTCTTCCTAGTCTCACTCTTTATGAGGTTCCTTATGACTAATTTTTTCAGGAACATTGATACTCGAACTATGGTTCTCTGATCAATCTTCTCGCCAGCAACTCTGAGGAGAAGTTTTGCTCTGATAGTCACTCTTCTTCCCTTGCTCTCATATATGATCTTGACCAGTGCCTGTATTAGTCTTCTCTCGAACTCCTTGTTTGAGTTATCTTTCTGCGAGTGTTCGTTCACGATCTTCTCTCCACGTGTATTGTTCTCTAGGTCTTATATTAACGTATCGGTCCTATCTTTGTTGAAATCCTGCTACTTCAGTTATGAAGTATTTATGTACTCTAGTGTCTAGAACTAGCTCGGGATGGAATGCGCATGCAAGCATGTTTCTCTGACGTACCATGACTATGAGCTCTCCATACTTCTCGTGTCTCAACGTAGCTAGTGGCTGTGCATCGTTCCATAATTTTACTGCTGCAGGAGCTCTTATGAACACTGCTCTGAAGGGCTTTTCTCCAAGTACTGGTATCTTGAGATCTATCTCGAAGGACTCTCTCTGTCTTCCAAACACGTTCCTTATCACTGACATGTCCATGACTCCTAGAAGAGGTTGAGAAGTCTCTCCTACTACTGCATCTCTCACCTCTTTAGCCATCATGACCATGCCAGCACAGGTTCCAAGTACTGGTAATCCATTCTCTATACGTTCCTTCAATTTGTCTAGTATTCCTGTTCTTCTTGATAAGAAGCCTATTGTTGTTGATTCTCCACCAGGTATAGTTATGAGGTCTATATTTGATAGATGTTCAACCTTCTTCACAAGCACTATCCTGTAACTTATGTTCAATTCTCTTAATGCTCTCTCTAGAGCTTGAACATGTTCCTCAATGTCTCCCTGTAATGCTAGTACTCCCGCTATGATAGTCATATCACGGTAAGGTATGTGAGGATAGTTTTAACGTATTCTCATCAGCTACATAAGCGGTCCTCACTACTCAGCATACCCGTTAGTCATCACGTTTTTATAATTTATAGAAATCTCCTATATAAGTGTACTGATGACTGAGGTAGTAAGATTCGAACAATTATGGGTTGAGAAGTATAGACCAAGGAGGATAGATGACATAATAGATCAAGACCACGTTAAGGAGAGGATCAAGGAGTTTCTAAAGATTGGTGATCTACCTCACCTCCTCTTTCATGGTCCTCCTGGTGTTGGTAAGACTACTATGGCTCTTGCTATTGCTTATGAACTTTATGGTGATGCATGGCGAGAAAACGTACTAGAACTAA
>JAADDN010000130.1 GCA_013153895.1 Thermoproteota archaeon
TGTACAATCTCGTAGAGTATACAAAGAAGCTAGAAGAGATGGGAGTACATAAACAATTAGATAAGCGTAAACTAGTGTTTGTAGAGAAGGGTATGACACGTATTCTTAAGTATGCTGTTCTGGCAATGATTGCTATAGCTGTAGTACTGATAGTAATTATTATAACATACTATATGACGATGGGGTATCTACAGTATCACGCAACAATTACACATATAAAATAGAGTAAAAATCCTAGTTTAGAGCTGGTGCTGGAGCTTTACTTCTTCCCTGTTCTGCAACACTATTGAAAATTCTTCGTGCAACCGCAAGCATATCCTCATGATTCATTGGTTCAACTATAATGTTTACGTATTTGCCGTGCCCGAAGTATTTTCTCCCGGAAGCTATCTGCTTTACTAGTTGTTCTGCCTCTGGTTTATTTGACAGCCAGTACTGTATAACGCTGATAGTGTATGTTTTACCACGGGTTCTAGGGTCATATCTTATCGCTGGTACGACAGCGTAGTCCCTGCTAGTCTTGTAGAGTAGGTACTCTACGGCTTTAGGTAGCCATATTCCTAGTTCCCTATCACTATATGTGTCCAGCACGTCGAAGAGGATTGCATTACTAGTTAGAGATATAACCTTGTCTCTAAGCTTTGTTAACGCTATTCTTTCCGCTGGATACTCCACGTCTACCTCCTCTAGATAATTCGCCCCCTTCTCCATAAGATTATCTATAGTATCTTGAATATTGCGACGTACAAGTACATCAAGCTTATTCGCTAACACATATAGCCTGTTAAGAGTACTCTTATCCTTCACAATTCTCAGAATTGACGGGTCTCTATCCGCCACAACACCAACTAGTGCCAGTTTTCTCCAAACAGGATACGGACAGTTACGCATAACATACTCAGCCATTGATGCAGCATCTCTGAATAGCTTCATCTCTGCATACTTCGATATTTTATCTGCATACCTTATGTCTGTCTCATGATGGTCTAGATAGTATACTTTATTCGCCACACTACTCAGCTTCTCTAGTGCTGATAGGAACTCGTCTGGATTAGAGATATCTACTGGTATATCAACTATTATTACATCCTTACCCTTAAACATATCAAGATTATCGTTCACGAACTTAGCAAACATTCTAGGCCCGGTGTCTGGATACTTAGCAATTACTCTTACCTTGTCCTCACCATAGCTTTTTGCGAGAGATACTCCAGTTGCTACTCCGTGGGAATCGAAGTGCGATAATATGATTTTTTCACCCATACTGCCTCCCTCCTCGCGGTGTTCACTAATAGTTAGTAAAAAGGTAGAATAATAAAATAGCTTTAGTTGTAAGCCTTCACATATTCTTTTCTGAATCCTTTCATAGTATATATTCTAGGCGGGGTAGGGTCTGCGAGTATGTACTCGATGTCTTTTCTATCATAGCCTAGACTCGCTAGCAATCTAGTGTATTTCTCAATGTTCTTCTCGGGAGTGTAGTTCGCTATCACGTGCACCGGGAACTCGTCAAGCGTAGTAGGCCTGGTATGATGTATGGCTTCAATCATAGCGTCAAGCCGAATGGTACTAATCCTCGATGATGCCGACTCGTATTTCCAGCTATTGAACTCTTCTTTATGCCCATTTGTTATGTAGTCTATCAGCTTGTCCGCTACCTCGTATATGCCCTGCTTAGGTTTATTACCTAGCTTTTTCTCCAGCTCCTTTATGAGAATATATCTACCGATATGATGAGGTACTAGCCTATACTCCCTCTTTCCCTCATAGATTCTCTCCTTAAGATAATTCCCTAGACCAAGAACGATAACTACAGGAACATTCTTTTTCTCCAAGTATTTTATCAGCCCTAGCACATCATAGTTATCGGGTATCCTTAGAATAATGTTTACGGGAACATTGTTTTGCAGAGGCATCTGCTGAAATATACGCAGTATAGTATCAACTTCTTCCTTTGTAATACCGAGTGATGGCGTCGAGATAAATAGGGCTTCAGGCTTATACCCTATGCCTTTCGGCGGTGCAGACTCTATAGTTTTCTCTGCTTTCACCAGTAGTGCGGATAATGTTTTCATGTAGGCTATCGTGTCTAGATGCCGGTGTACAACCTCTTTTTCAGCATGCTTAACATGAATGGATAGTTTTCCTTTGATTGAACCCAGTAGTTTCTTTAATGCTCCTAGTATTGGGGAGTGCAGACCATCTAGTAGTTCGAGAATATTGTCTGCTTCTAGCTCTATTCCTACCCCGTATTCCTTCAAGCGTTCTTTCGCGAAATATGTGTCTAAGTCTACTAAGTAGTAGGGTGAAACGATATTGTTCTTATCTTCTCTAACACGCAAACACTTAGTCATAGCGTCATAGAGATGAGGCGGTACTAGGAAGACAGCCTTTTCTAGCTTATGCTCTCTAATTGTCTCTATCATGTTGGTTGACAGGATAATCATTACCCACTCCCTATATATTGTATATGCATATAGAAATAATAATAGTAAAAACTAGAACAGAGCATTAACCTTCAGTCTATCCGTCACGTATTCACCCCATATATCAGCTACAACGTATAGTTCTATGGCTCTAGGATGAATAGCTTTGAGTATCCTGAACACATCCATCTTAACCATATCTGTTAGTGCTCCTCCTATACGTTCAAGGGCAATAGGGTCGTAGCCTACTAGTGCCTCGCTATTGAGATAGCCGATTAGCTCTAGTAAGCCCTTTTTAGCAGACTCTAGCTTCTCACGGTCTCTTATGCCAAATACTGGTAATAGATAGTCTAGTAGCCTACTGTATCCCTCCTCAAGAGTAGCCTGCAACATCTCTAGAACACACCTATATATCTCCATTCCAGACATGAAAAGCTCCGAGTCCTTAACGCTTTTATCTCCACAACATGACTTAGACAGCATCTCAATGAATCTTCTACGTTCATTCATCCACCTAGTAAACTCTTTCTTTCCGAATATTCTCAGAGCCGATACATGGTACTGAAACATCCCTATAATCTTAACTAGTTCCTCAGGGCTAAGGTGTTCTCTGAGACCATACTCTCTGATTATGAAGTCAGCATAAGACCTCCACAATGCTTTGTTAAGATATCCTAGATACCCCTTAATCACAGGCGGAGACCCATTATATATAATGTCATCGGGTAGCTCTGTATCACATAACACTATTCTTCCTTTAACCATCTCCGCTATTCTCTCTATATTATCCAAATACTCGCTCGATAGTGCCGTTATCACTACAAGCTTATCCTTTGTAACGTACTGGCGTACATCCTCAGGTCTCATATATGAAGGAACAAATACTACTTCTGCTCGTCGTGACAATAGTTTTATCTCGTGATACGGGGATAGGATAAAGTTTCCATAGAGGTCTTGGGTCACATCGTTCGGAATAGTTATAATAGGCATTCTCATCTACCTCTTTAGCTTCTAGAATAGTGCTTTAACTATCACCTTATTTTCCCTAATATCTAAGGCCTTAGGATGAATTATTTTAAGATAGTGCAGGGCAGTCATTACTGTCTTCGACTCAGAATCAAAAGGTATTTCAACAGGATTGATATCGAAGCCGACCACGTCTATTGATGGTAGCGTTTTCTCGATAAGTATTCTCATAGTTCTATAAACAGTATTCCTTAGCTTCTCCGTGCTCGGCGATGTCTGTGTTTTAGTGTTGAAGAGATAATCGAATATTGGCTCATAAAATGTATAAGTATCCCATAGTACTGCTTTCCCGAACTTCTCGTATAGCTCCCCGTATTTCCCGATAAGGAAAGCATAAAGATAGTTATGCTCCTTATTGCAAATCCTCTGTTTAAACAAGTGGTAGTCACGATACGGTATAAGCCAGTTAGACTTATCTATTACGCTATCACTCAGTACTCTAAGCCCTGCAAGATGATAGCCAAACAACCGCATAAGATTCAAGAAGTCCTCAGCACCCATATACTCTGACAGTGGCGTACCAAATATCAGCATATCATGTACATACTCCTCAGCATACATCCTCCAGAGCTCCTCAGACAAATACCCCAAAATACCAGCTACTTCTACAGGCTTTCCGTGAAACACAAAATCTCTAGGAATTCTATCACCGCAGAATATTACTTTATTATCAACAAGTCTTGCTATCTTCTCAATACTGTTAATGAACTTTTTATCAGGATTTACGATAACTATGCTTTTATCTTTATCAAGCAGTTCTCCAATCTTATCATACTTCATAAACGCTGGAATGAAGAGAACTGATGTATCTTCCGAGAAAAAGCACGGTGGAGGATGAATAGTAATGAAAAACTTACCGTATAATCTTTGGTCTGGTGTATGAGTAATAGTAATGTTTCGTACTTGCACTCAGCAGTCACCTAAAACTTATCTATTATCTGTATTATATTATCTGCATTCCTCATAATACACGTCCTTAGTACAAACATGATAACATTAAGAAGATAAAAATTCATTGTTTGTCACAATATCGGTATTTATGGTGGCGGTAGTACTCTGAATGCCGAGCATGTTGGTTTTACGTTATATAATGTTATTATAAACTTGTAGTAGCCGTCGTCAATAGGTAAGAAGTACTTAGTTGTATATTCTGCAAGATTACCAAGTCCTGTTATTGGTGCTTCTGTATATGCGTATATGTATGTTGATGAGTAGGGGGAGGGTATATTGTAGAGCTCTCCTTTTCCGGCATAGTAGAACTGCATCGACGGTATAAGATTTGGTGATAAGAATGTAATATTACCTACTCCTCCCATGTATATCTCTCCGCTTGTTACCAAAGCTACTGGTGCAGTTGGCACTATTGATTGTATTGACCACTCAGCGAACACCTCGTTAACAGTTATTGTACCGTAAAATCCTACAGTACTAATGGATATCGTTGCCGATGTAGTTCCTGCTGGAAAGGTAGCTACAACATATACTTCTCCTTGAAACGGGCCATTAATTACCGCAGGGGTTGTAAGTGTCCCACCCGGATATACTATTCCAATACTGCCTCCTGTTACGTTATTACTGAATAGTACTTCTTCTCCGTAGTAGGACATACTAATATATAACGGTATTACAACCACTATATCATAGTTTCTCAACGGGATAGATGATAAGGTAATAGTTGCCATAGGCCCCGTATATGGGTTAGAATTAGGACTCGCTATAACTTCAATCATAAATCCATTTAACGCTAATGATGAGTCTCCAGTTATTGTTCCATTAATTGCAGAGTTCAAGAATGCTGATGTTACACTTATATTGCCTTTTACTAATGGATAACTCGCACATAAAGTACGAATCCCTACGTTTGACCCGAGTGGCGTAACTATCGTTTGGTTAAACAGACATATACTAGATGTAATCGTAGAAGGTGTTGTAAATGATATCCATGGAACAGCTATGCCTGTACCATTATTTGCCAAATCCGCAAACACTATTCCAAGAGGCGTTATGTTACATATATTGTTAGAGTCGGCTTCCAAGTTAACATAAGCGTACGGAAGAACAAATGTTTCATTAGAGTATATTATCTGACTTACTTTGACATTACTTGATAAATAAGCGTAAATTCCAGATACACTTAGATATAAGGCATTGTTTGCACCTACTGTTAGGTCTATTTTAACTAGATACTTATGGCCAGAATAGCCGAAGAAATATAACGGTTCCTGATATCCATATACTACATAGTTGGGAGAGTAAAAGCTTATTTGCTTACTAGATACAATGGTATATCCACTAGTTATATCATAAACTGTTATATTAACGGGGCCATCT
>JAADDN010000115.1 GCA_013153895.1 Thermoproteota archaeon
ATTATATCTATGTGGTAGAGTAAGCAAATATTACAGTTTTAAGAATCTTCTAACAGTAGAAGAGAATCATGACCTATATATCAAGCTGATTCTGCAGCCTAATCTATTCTTCAGTTTAGAATCAGATGGATTCTACATATCTAATAATTCGACAAATATCGTTCCAAATGTTCTGCGTAGCTGTCTAGAACTTCTATACAATATCGATAACCTTCTTAAAGAACTAGAACCTTGTAAATGGATGAACGAGACAGACTCAGCAAACAGGTTAGTCGAGTTTTTGCTGAGGAGATTCTAGACAGATTTATAATCTAGGTATTATTCCCAGCTTTATGATTAATAAACTCGAGCTTGCTAATGTGTTTAAGATAAAGAACGTGAGAGAGTTCGGGTCTACTTATTAATTTCAGATTATTTTTACCTCCTAGAATTCTATTCTACTGATCCTATAACAGAAGAGAAGGTGCTTTCTAAATTATTAAATGTTTTTCTACCATATGGCTGAGTTCTTCTTCTAGCAAGAGAGTTTAGGGGACATGCTGCTAGTAATCATGTCTGGTTTTTTGTTAACTTGTCTTTTAGATTGTGAAGGTAGGTCTAGACTGTTTATTGAGAAGGGTCTGACCTTAAATGTATCTGTGTAATATTTTTCTTACATGTTCCTTCAATTCTTTCAGGTCTTCGTTCTCTATTGGCTCGCTTTTCACTATGTTGCTAATGTTTAGGAGCAGTTCTAGGCAATGATTAATATTGTATAGTTCTGATGGTCTTCCCTTATATAGGTAGAATGTCTCTACTATAGGTACAGTACTATTAATATAGAGCTCAACATGGTCTAGACAGTTCATTATGTAGAGCTCCTTCTCTTCCTCGTCTAGTCTAAGAGAGAAGAATAGTGGTATCCTATACCTTACTTTTCCTGCATAGTATAGGGTAAATGGTTTCAACTTTCTTGTTAAGGTTGTGAGCGTCTTGTTATATAGGTCAACTATGAGCTTGCAGTCTCTATATAGGTCGTTCAGTATCGTATTGATTTTTCTTGTAGCCTTCTCTAGGAGGGTATTAATTTCTTCAAGATTAATGTTCCTGTTTAACTCTATTTTTATTAGTTCCCTATCCTCTAGCAGTAGGGCTTCAGTGCTTGGCTCTACATTTAGTAGTCTGGCTTCTAGTAGTGCCTTACCTGTCAGCTCCTTAAAGTAGTCTCGTACCTTTCTTGCACCGTTAATGAGGCGGTAGATGTATGGTATCAGTTCTTTACCTGAACTGTAGCGCCACTTTACCTCGTCCTCGCTTACTAGCTCTGTGAAAGCGTAGTCGAAGACTGTGATTATTCTAGGTTTCAGGTCATTATTATAGATCTCCTCTATTTTCCTATACTTTGGATGGTTCGTCACCCTGCTAGTGAACTCTACTAGGTCGCTCAGTCTCAGCTGCCTATAGTATTTACCTACCTTGTCTAGATCTATCCTCGGTACTAGTGATGATATGTTTCTCACGTTCTCTAGCTTGAACGTCCCGTCCTCGTGTTTTGCTAGTCTCAGTAGTGGTGGTTCAAGTAATCCATGTATCTCATATATCCATTTTATGATTGCAAGCTTCCTCATATATATGTCTAATGTAGAGTCCAGCTCAGCTAGGTGGTTAGTATCTACTCTAGCTGTAGCATACTTAACATAGTCCTCACATTGCTTCTGAACTCTAAGATTAACATTGTCCATATAGCAGCGCCACAGTATGTCAATACATTTGAACCCTTGCAACAGCATTTTAGGTTCTATCCCTACTTCACTGCTGAGCCTATAGACGAGGTTCCATGCTAGGTTACGGATGAAGCATCCCAGTGTCATAATAATAAGTTGTAAACTAGGAAAAATAAGTGTTACGTAAACGCTAAAAGACTTCTAGAGAGATACAAAATATGGATAGGATAAGGAGCGTAGTCCCCCCTAGGCATGATCTTGATAGACAAGATAGTGATTCAAGGTTTCCAAATCTTGAAAAATATGTTCCAAGTTTCGGCGTATTACCGTTCTTGGGGCCTTATAATATTAATGCGATGAAGATGCTCATCATGTTAGAAGATGAGCTGCAGCTTCCTAGGGGAATAATAGTGACCACGTTCAGATTATCTCAATATCTTAGAGCTAGGTTAGACATGTTTAACCTATATGAGACAACTATGATTAGATCTTTAACAGATATTGTAGAAGAGAGGCTGGGAATAGGGAGAGGTAAAGTTGCTCAGATACTTACCGAGTTATATGCAGACTATATTATTATTAGGTCGGTAGTAGAGAAGTTAGGTAAGTATCCTGTCCTCATAGAGGAACTATATAGAGGATTAAGTTATAATAGTAAGATAGTTGATGAATGTTTGAGTTTTCATGATAAGATAAGTAAGATGAGGATCAAGATAAATAGGTTCATCGTTGAGACATATATTAGAGATGATATTTATACTATCTTATCATTTTATGATAAGGTTATAGGCGAGCTGGGAAATAAGTTAGAAGTACTGATACAGCTCAGACCTTGGTATGATAGTCAGTTCTATAGTGCTCTAAGCATTACGGAACACTACTACGAGTCGTGGCTGTATCTAGCTTCTAAGATCAGGCACATGATGGATATAGTTATGAAGTTTAGGAAATATTTTAGAGATGATGAGAACTCTATCATACAGATAGGGGTTCTACGTCACATTATTGCTGATGGTGCAGAGCTCTACGCTCTAGAACAGATCTCGAGTATGCTCATAGAGCTAGCAGAGGAGTGTAGGAAAACATTGAAGAAATTATCAATAGAACTACCAGCACTACCTGACCAACAGTCGCTAGAACAGGTACCTGAGACTGAGCTTGTAGCTCCCGTCAGGATTCCCTCTCCATATTTTACAGGTATAGGCTTCATAGATGAGTGGAAGAGGAAGGTAGTGAGTTACTACATGATGCTCTATAGGAGGGTAGTATCATTATGTTACTGGTTTGAGAAGGCTTATAGGAAAGTAATGTCCATCCTAGAGAAGCAATATGATACTGCTAGGCTAGTAAAGATAAGTCTGTCAGCACCAGTCTTCCACTATGTTACTTCTCTACTGAATAGGGAGACCTATCATAATGTTGACCTAACATTATACGTTTATAGGGATAGGATATACTGTGAATATAGGAGGGAGAATTCTGGAGAGAACTTCTTTGATATAGAACCAGCACATAACCTAGCTACTGTGACCACTATAGCAACCTTCTTACTTAACCTTCCAACAATAGTAGAATATGGTAAGATAGAGGATGTTCTCCCACCCAGTTACGAAGAATTGAAAATATTGGTTCATCGTTTGAAGGAGAAGATTTAAAAAGACTTTAAAGAAATTTAAGAAACATGGACAGGATAAACAGTATAGTCCATTCTGAAAGAATTCTTTCAGAGAAAAAAGAAACGAGAAGAAGAGAATATCCAAATCTGGAGAAGTATCTTGAGAAGATTAAACCTCGTTTAATAAATGATAGCGATGTTCGACTAATTACATTGCTGAGCGAGGCAGAAATGAGGTTAGGCTTGAAACCTGGTACCCTGTATACTCTTTCAGGCGTATTATACGCTTTGAAAGAATATTTCGACCTATTTAATCTACTACATATAGATGTTCCAGAAGCGCAGTCAACATTGTTTGATTGTTACGTGGGGAGGATAAAGTTTGGAAATGCACAATCTAACTGTCTCCTAGTCACCCTAGAGTCAATATATAGTCGTTACATACTTATTAGAGCTATAGAAGATAAGTTGGGTAGTATCCCTGATCTAATTAGTGAGCTCTATAATACTATAGACGTTGATACATTAGAGCATGACCTACTACTCTTCTCTAAGCGATTAGAGAGCATGAAAGTTGAGATTACTAGTGACATTGTGCTTCGATATGTGCAGGACGATATTTACACCATACTTGAATTTATTGATAATATACTAGGAAAGTTGGGAGGTAAGTTCGACACTATTTATAACATTGTTTATGCGTGTTATGATCGTCGTCGTCTTGAAACGTTTTTCTCAGTTGTATTGACTCCTAGAGGTTTCTCAGACTACAGTTGGAGATGCTGGTATACTTATGTCTCTAAGAGCGGGAGGTTAGGAAAGTTACAAGAATTTGCTAATATTTTAACCAAGATATGTAATGTCTCTGGCAACATTGTGAACTCACTAATCAATACTAAGTTAGAGATTGAGGCGACTAAGCTAGTATTGAAAGATTTTAGAAACATGTTTGCAAGCATTATACAACGATTAAGGCAGATTGCACTGCTTCCTGATGAGGATGAGCTGAATAGGATCTCTATACCAAATATTAGCGTTGTAGACTATAGAACTATCTGGACTGGGGTGGAAGCTATTGACGGCTGGAAGAGACGTGTAATAGAGTACTACGAGAAGCTGAATAGGGAGCTGTTAGGAGTCTGGTTAAAGATTGATTACCTGTATAAACATGTTCTCAAGAGGTTAAGAAAGCAGTTTAATAATATGACGGTAATAGAAGCTAGAATGCATATACCAGAGTTCACTATAGTGTGGTCTGATTATAGTGGAATAGAGACGGTACGTAACGTAGATCTAACATTATATATTCATGATAATGACATCTACATGATGTTACGATATGATAAAGATGGTAAGCGGGAAAGCGCGACCACTAGAATAAGCCCACCTGAAGAGCTCAACAACATGTACAACTACTGGCAGTATGTTCTAGCCGCAGCAGAGTTCCTACTAAACCTGCCAGAGATACTGTCAAGATTCCGCCCAGAAAAACCATCAGTAGAAGGACTACAAACAGTGGACTCCCTTGTTGAAAAAATCATAAGAAGAGGATAGAACTTAAAAATTCTTTAAACAAATTAAAGAAACATGAAAACAAAAGAGCTAATCCTCATCGATGGAAAACAAATAGGAAAGTACGTTATCCCAAGGCAATTAAGAAATGCGCCATATGAGAAAAAAGTGACAACATGTCCAAACTGTCTAAATGATACATTGCAAGTTGTGGATCTATGGAACGAAGAGTGGAATTATAACTTGAGAATCTGCTTAATGAAATGTAATAAATGTCCCTTTAATTTTGGTTTTATAGTAGAACTAGAACATGATGATGAGGTAAAAGATGTAAAGTTCCTACTTCTAAGAAGAAACAATATTCCTAAAATAATTTCAAGAATTGACGGCGAATTTATATTGACAAGCAGAGATAATCTAAACGTGTTCTTGAAGATTAGAGATGGAAAAGTTATAGAGGATGCTGCGAGTCATAGAATCGAGTATTCTGAAGGTGAGGAGGAGCAGATAGAGAAGACATGGAGGAAGGAGTTTCTATGTCCATTCTGTTTAGCTGAGCCTATTACAGTATCGTTCTATAAGGAGTGGGCTTTCCTCTACATGTTTTTACCCTTAATAGAACATGGACGTATAGTGTTAATAGAGACTAACACGGAGGACTGCCTAGACACAATACCATACATATGGAAAGTAGAGGAGAATAGAGTAGAAAGGGTAGATAAGTATAGGATAGAGGAAGAGAAAATAAAGCAAGAACTAGGAGAAATATAGAGATACTGAAAGAAAATAGGAGAAAGAAAAAGTTATTCTATATTATCGTTTTCATTATCCTCTATAGGTTCACATTCTAGTTCCTCTAGTTTTTCCCCAAGTTTAAACGCTAATTTCAGTAATTCAAACGCTTCTTTCGCTATTTCGATATA
>JAADDN010000100.1 GCA_013153895.1 Thermoproteota archaeon
ATTTAAGATGATTAATCGTCTTAAACTATTTACAATTTTCATATTGATAATATTATCACTATCGTTTGCAGTATCGAGAAGCATTATTCTTCTAATTCCCTTAGTATTATTCTTCTTTAGAGATGTAATTCCACTTTTTGTAAGTTATATCTATAGGATTCCTCTAAGTCTTATGTGTGAAGTTAAATACAATTACCTATATTATCCTCATAAGAGTAGGATAGTAGTTATCTATCGTGTTGAGCCTTTGCTAAATCTAGAGAGATTGAAAGGAGAGACTTATGTGAGTATTGTTAGAGATTTTGTTAAGAGAGTATTAGTGAATGATGATGTTGCTATAGGATTTTTTGTAAAGAATGATGTCAAGTATTTTCTTGTTAATTTAGGATTCAGAGATGTTGAGAGTAGCAAAAGTATATTATCTAGTATTGAAAATGTTTTAGGAGAGTACTTCATGTTTAGGAGGGTTGAAGGAAGAGAGCTTGAACTTCTATTCTCTAGTAGACGTCCCTATTTTTCAAAGGTGATTTTAACATTAATGTTACCTGCTTCTCTTCTCTTAATATTGTATAGTTTTTACGGTATTATTACAATGTTTTTCATAATTTTCTTAATATATTTTTATAGTAGAGATTTACGTATCTATGATAACTTTGTTCAACTTTCATTCACGTGTACTAAGAATAGGCTACTATTTATCGTGAGAGATCCTGACTCTGTGAAGTCAGATGCTCTACATGTGTCAAGGTGTAGATGTAGTTATCTTGTGATGTTTAGAAGATGTAGAGATCTTGAGACAATAGCTAGAGAGAGACTTCATAGAGAACAGGAATCTCTAATTGTTAAGGAGAGAGGTAGAAGTTATTCTGAGGTTCTTGCTTGGAGGAACGTTATAGATAGATTAAACTATGGTGAAGAACCATTAATAATGTCTATCAATGTTTCTAGTAGAGAACTTGAGCCATATTTTAATCTTCATATAGGTGATCTATGCTACATTTTTGATCCATCAAGGCTGAGTGTTCATGCTTTAACTAATGATATAGCTATACTCATACCTATGCATAGTTCCTCAGGAACAGTATATGAGAGCAGTAGAAGAATATTTATAGGATATGATAGATCTAGTAGAGAAGTATATATCGATATTGATTCTTTACCGAATAATCATATATTGATTGTTGGTCCTACAGGAATGGGTAAGTCCTGGACCTGTAAGACAATACTTACAGAATTTGTTAGAAATAACATCTCTATAATAGTCATAGATCCTCATGGTGAATATGGAGAATATTTTCGTGAGAAGTTTAATGATATTCTTGAGATTAAGTTTCCTGAATCTTTCATAAACATATTCGATATTAGTAATCTAACACTTCAAGATAAGATCTATAGAACATTCATAAGTCTTTGCGAATCTCTAAGCTATGATGTACCTCAACATGTTCTTGACATTATTGATGAAGTATATCAGAAGTATCGTGGTTTAAATCCTGTTAAAATGATTAATGAGATTATTAATAATGTTGACGATTTTCTCATAAAGTTATTCTTTAGAAAACTCTTTGAGTATTATTCTAAATGCAAGATTGTTAATATGAATGATATAGTTAAATCAAGGATAGTTATCTTCAACTTTAAGAATATTTTAAGTGATGTTGATGTTCTTAGGTTTATCATGCTTATGTTAGTAGATCTATTATATTCCTATCTAACATCTTTAGAGATTAGTAGAGGACTTAGATATATTATTGCTATAGATGAGGCATACTACATTATTAATAGTAGGATAATTGAGCTCTGTGTTAAAGGTCTTAGAAAGCTTGGCGTGGGTATATTACTGATAACTCAGAGCATAGATGGTATTAAGAGTGATATTCTTCAGAATATTGGTCTATCAATAATTTTAGGAGGTCCTGATCCTTATGTTGAGTCAATAGCATCTCAATATTTACTCAATAATGATGATGTACTATGGTTATCTACTTCATTACCTCCATCTCACTATAGGAGGAGCACAAGGGCGCTATTGATGATAGGTCCTGTAAAGAAGCATGTAAGCATAGTTCTGCGATGAGAAACATGATAAAGTACTCAAGAGCATTAATATACGAGAGATAGTATATATACAGGTACTATATGTATGAAAACGATGAGTAAAGTGAGAAGTAGAGTAGTATATGTAGGTGTAGATTTAAATAGTAGGAACATAGATATAGCATCAATAGGATGTGATATAGCGCTTAAAATAGTTGAACATATACTACCAGTGATATCTAGAGCGCGTATAAGAGAACCAGAGCTAATAAATACTGTAGGTAACATAAATGTAGCACACATATATACTGCAACTACAGGAGTAGATTCATATTACGTGAATATGGCAATCTCGTTAAAAATATTGAAAATACTTATGAGAGAACTTCATAGAATATCGAGTCCTGATTCTATACCAATATTATGTATAGAGAATATGTGTTCTATAGTTTCTAGGAAAGATAAAGTTACTATTGTTGAGAAGATATGTGACATATTTATGTCTAAGATTCTTGAGAATTCTAAGCTAGTTGAGATTATTCAAAATAATCCTGTTGGTCTTAGAAAGAGATCAAGTATATGGGGATTATTATACGCAAATAAGCGCTATAAGACTGGTATAATGATTATCGACCCATACTTAACTAGCAGAATATGCTCAGTCTGTCTTTACTATGGTACTGTTAACCTATGCAGGATGTCTGGCAGATATGTAGAATGTAATATTCATGGAAAAATGAATAGAGATGTTAATGCTGCAGTAAACATGGCACTACTATGTAAGAAAGCTATAGATGAGGGTCCGCCTCCTGCAGGACCCTCGCCAGTCCCCCAACTCCACGGGGGCTGGTGGGGGTCCTGCAGGAGGTTTGGTGAGTTGAAAGCCCTCGTGGGGTTGGGGGCTGGTGGTCTAGTTGCAGGAGGCGGGCCTGAATGTTATTGGTCGCTTGATGAGGGAGCTCTACCTATAGACTTTCATAATCCTCCTCTTAAAAATATGTATGTTTTCTTCAATATCTCATCTATGTGATGAGTATGAGATATACTTTTCCTATTAATTTAAAGTTATTTGATAATGGTTGGTTATGTATTGAAGTTTCGTCTAGTGTTGTTAAGTCTGTTCGTGTAGTTCTTGATAGACCTGTACCACTTCCTAGATCTACATTATCGATATTTGGTGTGTCTTATCCTTCCTGTCTTAGTGCTATATCTTTTCATAAAGTATTTAATGCTTCGTCAAATACTTATAGTAATTATGTTAGTTTTAACAATCTTAAAATATATGCTAAGAGAGGTTGTTATTACTCAAGGTTTTTATATTGGTATCCTATTGAGCTCTGTATAACTTATGAAGATTCTGATAGAGGTATTTTTCCTATATGGGATGTGTTTAGGATTCTTAGGCCGTGTGTTGTTAGAAGATTATTTTTCTCTAAGATCTCAATTATCTCGTTATCGTGTGGTGAGGATTCTATGATGGATAATGTTCTTAAGTGTGTTAAGTTTCGTTACGAGGTTCCTATTGTTGGTAAGCTACCTGAGATGTTTCTTAAGAATGTTCCTGAATATGTTAGTAATAATATTCTTATTAAATGTTTAGAGGATTATTTACTATCTATTGGAGATTTAAGTAATTGTATGAGAGTTCTATATAAGGCGGGTATAGTTAATAGGCATGGTATGTTAACTAAGCTTGGTGTTGTTCTCTGTCTCATACTTGCTCCACATGTTGTTGATGATTCTATGCTTGAGGTGTTGAGGATCTAGTAGTCAGAATCCGCCAAGGAGCTATCATCTAGTCAATGCAGCCATCGCTCATCATTCTGTTAGTCTCTTATTCTAACTATTTTTAAAAGTTCCGTTAATGTTTTATTTCTCATACAGGTACCATAGGTAGTGATTACCTGTCCCTACTGTGGTCTTCCGAACTGGGAGAAGACTGGGCAGGTTCTTAATGATACTAGGAGATTTCTCATAGTTAACATGTGTAGATGTAAGAACGAGAATTGTGGTAAAATGTTCTATCTTGTTAGGACGAGGATAGGTACGTTCACTGTGAAGCTTGATGATGTTGATCCTCAAGAGCTTGAGCAGTTTGCTGTTAAGCAGTCTCAATCCTCTACTAGGCATTCTCATGGTAGAAAGAGGAAGAGTAAGGCTCGTTTTAATCATGATAGTTCTCATGAGAAACATGATAGTTTACGGAGAGAAGAAGAGAAAAAGAGTTAAATTCTACCTCTCTTTAACATTTTTACAGCATGCCAGAGCACGATATACCTCTAGCACCAATTGATAGGATACTTCATAAGGCAGGTGCTGAGCGTGTAAGTGAGGAGGCTGTGATAGTTCTTCGTGATATACTTGAGTCTATAGCTTACGAGATAGCTACTAGGAGTGTTGAGCTTGCTAAGCATGCGGGTAGAAAGACTGTGACTGCTGAGGATATTAAGACTGTTATAAGAATATTGAGATGTATCTATTTATCTACCTATGTTTAAACTAGGTTATTTTTAAACTAGTATGATCTACAGGACCTATCAATATACGTCTTAGTGTAGTATCTTGGCCTCAGCTTCTCTACTATATAGTTGAATGCTTTGTCTGCATCACTCTTCTCTCCGCATGTATAGATGTCTAATGTAGCATAGTTGTAGCATGGCCAGGTATGTAGTGCGATATGACTCTCGATTACTAGTGCGATCACGCTTACACCCTCCTTATCACTTCCTAGGAATCTCCAAGATCTTACGTCTACTACATGCATGTTAGCTACTTCTGCAGCTTCTACGACAAGTCTTCGAAGATACTCCTCATCCTCTAGCACCTTCCTATCAATGCCGTACAGGTTACCTACTACGTGCTTTCCATGCACTAGGATCCCCTTCTCAAACTCTCGACTGAGCATGTTCTCCGTAGTGTTCTCCCGACCTTCAGCACGTGGAGGAGCAGTATTTAAATCTTAGCCTCATGATCTCGCTTCTTAAACTATGAGTGAGGTACCTTTCGTTCCTACTCCACTAGAGGTTATTGACGAGATGTTGAGACTATGTGATCCTAGACCTGGGAAGATAGTTGTAGATCCAGGATGTGGTGATGGTAGAATACTTATCAGAGCTGCGGAGAGGTTCAACATGTTTGGTATAGGTATCGAGAAGCTTGAGGGTCTCGTTAAGAGATGTCTTAGAGAGATCAGGAAGAGAGGTCTTCTCGGTAAGATTCTGATAGTTCATGACGACATCTTCAACTTCAACTACTCTATAGCTGAC
This sequence comes from Thermoproteota archaeon, assembly GCA_013153895.1. Lineage (GTDB taxonomy): Archaea > Thermoproteota > Thermoprotei > Thermoproteales > Thermocladiaceae > JAADER01. The sequence continues at coordinate 5,304 of JAADDN010000100.1, forward strand.
ATAGTGACTCTCTACCTTGGAAGTGATGTTAATGAGCGTCTTCGTCCTAAGTTGGAGCGTGAGCTTCGTCCAGGTACTAGAGTAGTTAGTCATGACTTCGAAGTACCAGGTTGGAGGCCTGTGAAAGTTGTTAAGGTTAGAGGACCTAATAGAGAGCATACTCTATACTTATATATCATGAAGTAGTCCCTTATAAATCCTGTGATACTGATCTAAAGTAGGAGCTTGAGTAATCATGAGGAAGATTCTGATAGTTGCTGAGAAGGACTCTGTAGCTAGAGCAATTGCTAGATATCTTGCTGAGAGTAGTGTAAAGGTGTACAAGTATGGTAAAGTAAGGATATATAGATTTCAGTGGAGAGGAAGAACCTGTTACTGTATTGGTCTTAGAGGTCACATAGTTGACTT
>JAADDN010000112.1 GCA_013153895.1 Thermoproteota archaeon
AATCTTCAAAAATCTTAATAAGCTTATTAATGTTCGGTATCTTAGAACTATCTAGTAATCCGTCAAATACTTTATTAACAATATTTTTCCAACATGTGTAAAATCTATCAATAATGTACTTCCTAATACCTTCTGTATTATCTTCTGATATGTTTAATTTTTCTTTTAATCCTTCTATAGTCTCTATTTTAGGTAGTATGCAGAGTACTGTTCCTGGCATTACTGGTTGCATGACTATGGTTGCAGGTACTTTACCAGTGTATAGGTTTGACCAATATGCTGATAATATTGATATTATGTTTTTTCTCAAGTTTTCTCCTATGTCTTTTGGTATCATTGATTCGAGAAGTTCTATTTCAAGTAGTGGATTATGTCTCATTGATGGTGATATGAAGATGTCTGGTCCTATCTTCTCTATTAGTTCGCTAAATGTTTTTAATGTTATGTATGATATTATCATGCTTCCTGCCCAGTAATCTAAGCTTCTTCTACTAGCTCCTATGAAAGTTTGAACACTTGGTATATCAAAGTATATTAAGTATCCTGTTGGTGATTCATTTACTGTAAATAAGTTTACCATTGATGCAGTAGTGTACACGTGGTCAAATACTGTATGAGTTGGATAGCGTGTGTCTGCTGGACTAACCCATCTTGCTCCTGTTCTAGCCCATGCTGCTTCAAGAGTTGTATATAGTATCAGGTACTTTACGTTATCTGGAAGAGGTCTACAGACCTCGCCTAATTTATATAAATTTTCTAGAAATTTGTTAAACCATTCATGACCTTTCTCTCTAGCTTCTTTGAGAGTTTCTTCTTTATATGCTTTATATCTTGTATCAAACATGTTAAGTATATTTATATATCTTGAACGTATGTTCTTAAAATCTTTAATATATATTGATATTTCTCTCTCAACTGAGGCTGCAAACTTGTCAGCTCTCGATACTATTTTCTCAACTATCTCAGGTATGGATTGACCTAAGAATCTTCTTAATGCTTCTTTAGCTAAAGTTTCATGATTAGTCTCTGAGCTTTCACCTACTATAAGTCCTTTATGTGGTGGATCGTGTAGTAGTGCCCAGATTTTTGCTAGTATAAATTGTTCATATCTGATACTCATAGTTAACTACTGAAGTATACTTTTACTAGAGTAGCTTAAAGTGTTTTCAAGATAGTTACAGGTACCAACATAAAGTTTACAAAATCCCTTACCTATAGTCTCTCTACCTCCAACCTGTAGTAAGCTTACTTCAACTCTCCTCAATATGTTCATAAGCTTGCTTAGAACATCTTCATAACATGCTACTGCAAGTATGAAGAATGTGTTAGATGGTACATACTCTTCACACCATAATGCTCCTTCTTCAACCTTCTTCAGTATATATCCTTCATCTCTGAGAGCTATTCTTCGAACTTTCAGGTTGTGTTGATTGATGATCTCTATAAGGTACTCATCATCTACTAATCTTATAGATTCTATAATTCTACCTGCATTATCTATATGATAAATATTTTCTAGAACTTGTGTAAAGAAGCTTTTTAAATTATTTGAATATTTTAGATGAATGTTAATTACTTTATCACGAGTTCTTAAGATAATGTTTTCTTTCTCGTAATCATTTATCTCGATCTTACACTTAAGATCTTCTAATCCACATAGTGATAATATGTTTGTTGTCCTGTATATGCAGTATCTTGATGTTAAGTATATTGTCCTACCATTATGAGTAAGTGGGTATAAGAATAGGTATGCATCTGTGAAATATATTTTTCCCTGCCTAGGTTCTCTTAGTAGATGTCTTATCTCTCCTACATGTTCTCCTAGAAGTTCTTCATCATTTTCTCCTAGTACGTATCTTATGAACGTTCTAAATGTTCCTCTTATGGATGTTGATGGTATCATTGGAACTTCTTTAGAATCTCTCTGTACAGGTAAGTCAACTTCTCTTCCTCTTCTTCCTGCTCCTACATGTAGTGGTGTTAATGTTCGTAATAGTAGGGGTATAGTTACTATTCGGGCCACTCATATACTTGTGGTACCATAAGATTTATAAGTGTATCCTAGGTGAAGTACTTAAAAACTATGATACAAGTTAGATCATAGTGTGTCACAAACAGTTCTAGAAGAGGTAGGTAAGCTATATGAGCATGGTAAGCTCCTGTTCCTGAAGGCTAAGACTCCTCTACATGCAGGTGTTGGGAGGACTTATGGAGAGGCTGTTGATCTACCAATACAGAGAGATGAGAATAATCTTCCTGTAATATGGGCAAGCAGCATAAAAGGTGCTTTAAGAGCATCAAAATATCTCTCATTTAAGGCTAAGAATGTTGAGAAATGTCTAGACTATATTTATGGACCATCAACACCACTTGGAGAATATCAGTTCGTATCTTGTCTCTCAATACTTGATGCAAGACTATTCTTAATTCCTGTGAGAAGCTTAAGAGGAGTTTATGCATATGCTACATCTCCAATACTGCTCGAATATTTGAAAACTTATCTAGATATCTTAAAATCATGTTGTAAAAATATTAATAGCAAACTTATTGATAATCTTTATGAAGGTATTTCAAATCTTCTTAACAATATTAGAGAATCATTAACTAAGGTGAGTGCTCTCGTGTCTAAGAGATCTAGAGAGAAGCTCTCTATAAATAACATGTTGATTCTAAATGAATATTTTATAAAGGATTATGAAGAGTTTGAGAGTAATGTTATTAATGAGTTGTCTTCTATAATATTTGGAAACTCTGAACTTGTTGATAGGATAGTAATACTTTCTGACGATATTTTTATGAGAATTGTAAATAAGAGTATCATAGTTATTAACAGAGTCAAGCTTAAGTATGAGACTAAGACTGTTGATGCTGGACCATGGTCTGAGGAGTATGTTCCTCGTGGAACAGTCTTTGTGTCAGCTGTACTCTATTCTAGACCTAGGTTCTGTATTGGAGATGAGAAGCTTTCAGATCTGAGGATGAAAGCTAATGAAGCTTGTGCTGAAGTGTTAAAGCAGGTTTGTAAGAATTCTGATATCTGTAGCTGCGATATCTGGAGTATATTTATAGATTCTGGAAGATATATGATACTTGGAGGTCACGAGACGATAGGTAAGGGGATAGTGGAGGTGGTGAAGGTATGATGGTGAGTGAGTCTCAGAGGTTGATTACTGAGGACATAATTGCGCTGAGGATCTCTAAACTAATGAATAGTATTGTTAAGATAGTTGAAGAGTTTGAGAGAAAGGAAGGTAAGGAGAGCAAGACTCTTCCGGCCTTAAGAACACGTGCAAGACAGCTCTATGAAGCATTAACGTATCATGGGCTCTATCAGGTAATTGCTTACTGTGCTGGTAAGGCTCTCTATCAGAATCTGCTAAATGTCTATAATGCTCTATCAGCAAGAGACTTTGAGTCTCTTAAGAATGAGCTAACTAAGGCGTTAAGTAACATAAAAGAAGCTGAAGATAGAGCATACGCTCTCTATGGAGGAATACTGCTTCAAGTGCTCTCAGACCTATGTAACCTTAAGGTGACTGAGAATCTTGATGAGTTAATTAGTAATCTCATAACTAATCAATATCTTGAACAGGTTGCTTACATGATTGCTAAATGGATTAAGCTTTGTGCTGAAGCATTAATAAGAAAGGAGAGGTAACCATGAGTACTCTTCTCCTTGAGCTCAAGCTCATTAATGAGACTCCACTATTCTTGGGTAGTTTTGATACTCAGTTTCATGAGGATGATGCATTTAGAACACAATCATTGAAAGGATTATGGAGATGGTGGACTAGGGCTCTCATAGGTGGAGTACTATATGATTCTGGTGTTAGAGGAAGCTCTCTCATTAAGAGAACTCTAGATCTTACGGGAGAGCTTCTTGGATCGACAGATAAGTGTTCTATGTTTAAGATAGTTTCTGAATATAGGTTAGATAAGTCTAAGATAAGGATTTGTAAACGAAGAAGTAGGGAAGGACTATGTGGTCTTCAGAGAGTTACTTTATTAACATTAAGTAGAGATATAATGTTCATAGATTCTGATGGTCTAGAAGTTGATCTTAAGGTTTATCAGTATAGGAGAGGTAGAGATCACGGTATTGAGCTTGGTTTACTATCTCTCATTGTTGGATTATCATTATCAGGTTTAGGTAAGATGAGTAGAAGATGTGTAGGAACATTCAAGATATATGGTAGAGATCATGTCGGTATTGTAAGTCAGTATCTCAAGGGTACTCTAGGACCTGAAGATCTTAAGAAATTGATCGAGCATGCGTATAATGCAGCTGCAAGATACTGTCAGACTAGTCCAAGAAAGCTGACGGTAAGCTTGAACGATTTACCTCCATTTCCATTAATATCTAAGAGTTTTATAGATTGTTCAAACATTATTAATAGAGTTCTCTGTACAAGATTCAATATCCCATTACCATCTGCATTAAGTAACAATATGTTTCCTATAACATGTATATACTATATTCCTTGTAGATTAAGTATTGATACGTTATTAATATTACAGGACTTCTTCATGAGAGCTAAAAGAATAATGAGGTACTATGGTAGAAGTAGACCTCCTCACTGGTTTGACTTGTTCAGGATTAGGCTAGGTAGAGATGAGGTATGTAAGGCCTGGATACTTGGTCTACCACGAGCTCAGAGAGGTACTGGATACTTCACTAATGTAGATAGGAGAGCATCTCCATTCATAGTATCATCACATGTTGATCATAGCACGTTAACTCTCTTAGTATCTTCAGATTGGCCAAACATGATAGAGTGGAAAGGTGAGCACTCTAGGACTCGTATAAGAGTTACGTCAGAGGAGATTCTTATAAATAGTGTAGATGGATTAGCATATTTTGAAAGTTATGTACAGAAGACATTAAGGACGAGAATGGTGAGAGTATGGCCATAATCGAGACTCTAATAAATCTAGCTAGGGAGATATCTAAGATTAATAATTTGGAGGAGATTAATCTAGAATCGTTAGTTAGATTACGTGCTGTAGAGTTTCTTGAAGCTAAGGCATTAGAAAGAGAGAAAGATGCAACAAATATTAAAATGGATATACTTAGATCAATAGTTGAGAAATATTCGAGGAATAATGAGTCTTTAATAAGGCTTTTATCGAAGGTTAATGATTTGATGAGTAATATTAGAAGAGCGTTAGAAGATAAGGGTTATAGTATAATAGATATACCAGTAATAACGAAGTCTAGACTACTCATAGGACTTAGTGAGCAATCTTTCACGAGACCAATATGTGATCTAGGACTAGCATGGGATCCATATCTTAACCTGCCTTACATACCTGCAAGTACTTTAAAAGGAGCATTAAGATCATATATGGAGAGAAGTGGACTAACTAGAAGACAGGTAGATGAGATATTAGGATCTCATGAAGAAGGATTGAAGGTAGTCTTCGTAGACTCATATCCAATACACTTGAAAGATAAGCTACTGACAATAGAGGTCACAACACCAATATATCAGGAACAGAAGGGGGTAATCAGAGAACATGAAGTAAGACCAGTACCAATACATTATATAGCAGTAGAGAAAGGAGTAACATTCAGACTCATAGTAGGAATAAGAGATATAGAACCACAAAAACGAGAACTAATAAACAAATTCATACTAGAAACACTAAAAGAAGGCATAGGAGCAAAAACCTTATTAGGATACGGAATACTAG
>JAADDN010000083.1 GCA_013153895.1 Thermoproteota archaeon
ATCACGATACTCATAATAGTACTCACGGTAGTAATGTTTTTAATAGTAATACAACTGTGCCGAAGAGGGATCACGAAGTGAACATTATCACAATTCTATTACCTACATCACTCATACTGCTCTCAGCAGGAACCTGTATAGTAGGGTTGAGTAGAGATTTAGTGAGACTGATAATAGGTCTAGAAACATTGTTCTTATCAGGTCTCATATCTCTATCAGTATTATACATTATAGAGCCTATACAAGCATCAACACTAATATTCGCATATCTTGCATCATCTATAATGGAGACTACCCTACTTATAGGACTAGTATACTATCTCTCTAGGATAGGGCATAAAACGATTGTAGAAGAGAGCAGATGAGCATGATAACAATATCACTAATATACATACCACTGATAGTTACAGTACTGCTCTTCGTACTTAGAGGAAGATTACTTACAAACGTGGTAAGATGTGTATTATCAACTATAACCTGTATAATAATGATTATTCCAGTACTATACTACTATATTAATAACATGATTGTTCTAAAAGAGACTTTGATAAATCTACCATATATTGGTCCTGTAACTTTCTGGATAATTCCTAACTCAGCTTTCATAATATTGACATCTGGTGTAGTCGCTACTGCAGTATCAGTATTCTCTTTAAACTATATGGAGCATAGATGTGAGGAGCTTCATATAAGTACTGACTTATCGACATATTATGGCCTATATCTACTATATATACAGGGACTTCTAGGAATGTTGTATAGTAGGAATCTCATAATAATGTTCATATTTCTTGAACTAGCAGCAATAACAAGCTTCTTATTAATACTATTCTATGGGTATGGTAACAGGTATAGAGTCGCACTACTTTACCTAGTGTGGAGTCAGATAGCATCACTCTTAGTACTCTGTGGAATACTTCTGCTCTATAATTGGTCTGGAACGTTCATAATAGAGCATGTATCATCTAGATATGGAAGTCTAGTCCTAATATCGTTTAGTCTAATACTTCTAGGACTTCTAATAAAGATGGGTACATTCCTAGTACATTTCTGGCTACCGTGGGCTCATGCTGAAGCTCCATCACCAGTAAGTGCAATACTTAGTCCAGTACATATTGGAGTAGCAGGATACGTTCTCATGGAGATAACTCATACATTCTATGCATCAATACTTAGATCTATCTCACCATACTTAATGATCTATGGAATAATAACAATGATATATGGAGGAATGATGGCGCTAAGTGAGAAAGATATCAAGAGGTTCCTAGCATACTCATCAATATCGCACATGGGATCAATGCTCATATGTATAGCAATGTGTAACTATATTGGAGAAGCAGCTCTAGTATTAATATTTGTAGCACATGCATTAGCAAAATCACTCCTATTCATGTTCAGCGGCTTCTGCATAACTAGACTAGGATTTAGAGACTTTGAGAACCTGTTCGGTCTCTATGATGTATATAGACCTCTCGCAGTTGCAGGTATAATAGGCTTCATAAGTTTATCAGGAGTGTTCAATATAGGACTTCTATCAAAAATATATTTAACATTTACTATAGCAGATGAGATATCGTTAATACAGTATCCATGGAAGATAACATTAATATCAATATACATAATATCAATAATGATAACAATAGCATACTGCTTCTACGCAATGAAGAGACTATACTTCGGTACTGCTCCTCACTTACGTAGAGTGAGACCAGTATATTCTATGGATATTCCAATAATTCTTCTAGCCTTACTGACAGTTATACTCATGTTTCCTCAGCTAGTTCATTTAGCGATAAGCAAGATATATCTATACAATTTCATAAAGATTTCTAAAGCGTGAGAACATGTCTCTAATAGGACAGATAATAATAATGTTAATAATATTACCATTAGTTGGTTCTATTATTGAGATATTTGCGAGAAGAGGAATAGCATTATCGATAACTACAGCTGTATCATTATTTTTACTAATTCTCCTCCTCTTTCATATCAATGCACAGATAATTATACCATACTTCAGATATGGTAGACTCATTTTTGAGCTAATGATAGATAAGACATGGGTCATGTATGCTATAGCTGCTACAGTCATAATACTCCTAGTAGAGATATATTCTATAGGATACTTATGGGATGATTATAGGAGAGGATGGTTCTTCTTCTTTAGCGGACTAATGCACTTTGGTACACTACTTCTCCTCTTTGCTGGTGATCTCATAACTATAACTATCGCATGGAACATACTTGAATTATGTAGCTACGCTCTCATAGGACACTGGTACAGAGATGAACCTGAGAGATATGTTGGTGAAGGTTTAAAAATGAGGAGAATGGTACTATTATGGTCTCCATCTTCAGCAACTTATAGAGCAATAGTTATAACTAGTTTAGGTACATCATCTATGTTACTTGCATCATGTATAGCGTACTCTCTAACTGGTTCAGTACTTCTAACATCGTTAAAGAATATTAAATCTCTAATATTTGATGTACTTCTCATATTAGCAGTCTTAGTACCTTCAGCTCAGATACCGTTTACAGAGTGGCTTTTCACTGCTATGGCTGGTCCAACACCTGCCTCAGCTATGATTCACTCTACGACTTTAGTTAATGCTGGTGCATTCACAATATTTAAGATTGGTAGCTATGTTCCAGATCCTCATGGTCTTATTATGACTTTAGTGTTGATTTATGTTCTATTATCAACAATTATATCTGGTCTGATAGGTCTTGCATCAAGAGAGGTTAAGGTCATACTTGCAGCCTCAACAACAATATATGTGGGATTGCTTCTATATGTATCATTTCTCTACTGGATAAGTCATTTATCAATACTTCTGTTGCTAGGTCTCATAATACTTCTAGCTCATGGATTAAGTAAAGCATGTCTATTCATGACGTGTGGTTACACTATGCATCTAGCTAAGACTAGGTTTATAGATGATGTTAAGGTGTTTCTCAGGTTTAAGCCTAGCTTTATAGCATTAATTTTAGCATCTGCTAATCTTTTTGGAGTAGTTATACCTAGTTTAGGGTTCTTGATGACTGAGATGTCGATAGAGTACTCACCTTTATACGCTATTCCACTACTATTAATATCTCATGTTATATCGATAGCGTTACTCATGAAGATAATACTCACGTTCTGGGAGCTCAAGCGCAAGGGAATTGAAAGTATAGACGAGGTCGAGGTGAAGGATCTCACGATGGAGATACCAACGTTAATAATGATGATGTTGCCCTACATACTGTTCACGATATTTCACCCATATCTGAAGATTACTCTACTTACAGGAGCATCATTAAGCATAGCTTTTCTAACGATAATTGCATGTATATACTTGAGAAATAAGGTTAGAAGTCTCAGAGTGCTTAAGGTCAGGTTAGGTCTCCCCTACCTCATAGATGTAATATTTGGTGAAGGTTTCAAGAAAATGAGTATGATAGTATATAAAGCATCATCAATACTCGATAACTATATACATAGTCTAGATATTATGAAAATAGCATTGAGGATAAGGAACATAGATCTCAAGTTAGATTATAAGCTTCATATAAAGACTCCAAGAATATTTATCGAGAGGTTGTGTAAGATTGTGAATAAGATTCATATAGATAAGGTAGTAAGAGATATAGCGTATGTTAGTACGATAATTGTGATTGCTATGATGGTAGTAGTTATAGTACTCATACTTCTCTGATAGTCGTCATGCTTTACCTGATTATACTAGCATTAGTATTCTCTCTATCGATGATAGTGATATTTTGGTTCTTTAATTTACGTAAAGTTGTTAAGATTGTTGCTCCTATACTCACATTAGTACCACTTTTATCATTAATATACTTGTCACATGTGTTCACTGTCCTGTTAGTATCGTTAATCCTTATATTACTATCATGTGCAATATCTCTCGAAGTTGTGGGAGAGAGTCTAGAATATGCTCAATCTTTAATATATGTCTCTCTCTCATATATCTTGACGCTGCTTCTCCTGTCTAGAGATTATGTGGTACTTATAGCTCTCTGGATAATTGCTTCAGCATTCTTCGCTCCTCTACTAGCTAGAAGGAGAAGTAGGGAATCTATATACTCCTGTGTGAAGTATGTAACGTTTTCTGCAATTGGATCAACAATATTAATCATTGGTATATCAATTATGATGATATCAGGAACCTTGAAGATCCTAGGTCTCATGCTTCTAGTACTTGGCGTGTTATATGAGGCTGGAGTAGTTCCACTACACACATGGCTTCCTGATGTTTACAGGAAGAGTGATAGAGAGTCTGTAGCCATGTTAGCATCAATTATGAAGATCATAGCAGCATTAGCATTATCAAGAACATTTATAAGCTTAGGAATAGATGGTAACTATACAATATTCCTCATATTTGGAATACTTTCCGTAATAACAATGATAATAGGAAACTTAGGAGCATTATTCGCAAACAATGTAGAGCATATACTAGCATTCTCCTCTATAGCTCAGACAGGATACGCTCTAGCAATACTATCAGTAGGATTTCTAAGAGAATCTCTCATGCCCTCATGCTTGGGAGTTCTAATTCTTCAATTTCTCTCTATAGCAATCTCAAAGTGTGCTCTCTTCTTAGGATTAGATTCAGATGGTAAATATATGAGACCCATGGTTCTAATAAATGCTCTATCTCTCATAGGGATACCTCCTCTAATAGGATTCTGGCCAAAACTATTCATAGTATGGTATGCTCTAGAGACAGGACAGGTCTGGCTTGCGCTAGCAGTCGTAATTAACAGTGCAATCTCTGTACCATACTACATAAGACTACTCAGAGTGTATACTGTCTCGAAGATTTCTAAAGTTCTTACAGCTCTAGTAATAGTTTTAACAAGTCTTGTAATTATTTTAGGAACAATATTTCCATTAGAGATATTTCGAGAATGTATAAATGTTTTACAATTTTAATCTACCCAGTAGTAATGTGATATCTCTCTATCAAGCACGGGATCTATCATCTTTATCTCAAAGTACTCACTAACTTTCAGTTGACCAGTAACTGTGGGGATTGTTCCAGAGAATACTACTACGTTTCTCATATCTTCAACAATCTCTCTAACCTGTTCTATCAGTTTCTCAGGTCTTATCAACATTCCTATATTACCATCCTGATAGAGCGTCTTCTTACTATCCTCAAGAATCCAGCTTCTCAGAATTATCTTATCTATATGTTTCTCAACTTCGTCTAATGGCCATGCTCTACGTGCAACAACTTTAGGATACATGTGCTTACCTGCAAGAATGTTACATCTTTCTGCATCTATGTCAGTGTGATCACTTCCCACTGTTATGAAGATTTCATCCTCATTTCTTATCAAGAGAACATATTCTACTTCTCCGACATGTGTATCTGATATCTTACGTATGTAGTTGCTTGTTGTTATTAGGTAGGGCTGTAATCTATAGTATTCTGGTATAGTTCTCGGTTTTATACCATACTTCTCTCTTTCCTCAACTAACTTCTTCACTATATCTATGTTCCTTCCCGTCCAGGAGAAGACTATGAGTTCATTAACTGCTATCTCTATATCTCTCTCATTACCGTTCTTGAACTCTATGGTCACGTTTAGTCTATGCATACTCTGACACAGAGAGTGTGATAGTG
>JAADDN010000203.1 GCA_013153895.1 Thermoproteota archaeon
ATTTGAAAAAAGTGGAACATACTTAGAATGATTCTCTAAATAATACGGCTGATAACTACTAACGAGCTTATATACCTTAACTTCTAGATGAGGAATAGTGTAATTATATGTTGATAAGTCAATAAGAAAAGCTATCGAAGTAGGACTAGTATTGAAGTATGTAAGATAGAATAAGCTTGAAAATACCTTCTCAATAAAAGAACTCGACTTATTAATATAATACGATGATGGACATACTAGATAAGCAAAGTATGAGAAGTTATCAGGCACACATGCACTACATTCAGAAAATATTTTGTGTATCGACTCTACATGCGCTGGTAATGACGTCTCATATATTAACTTATACTCTATTAACGATATGTTGTGAACATACGCTTTATCTGTTATTTTAATATTACTTAGATCTAACCTTATGAAGTATATTGGAACTAGTGACGATATTGGAATGATAAGCCAATAATAATGTCCTTTTATGTCGATTTTCTCTATATAGTATATGACTATTATGCTATCAGCAACATGAGTGAAAGATGCTGGAATTAGGAAGGATAGGAGAGGTACACTACAGCTTGCGTAAGATATCTTAGATATCCATAAGTTACCATGAATGTTATAGTATCCTGATATTATGTATCCTAGGAAGGATATTCCTGAAATATATCTTGCGTATGGAGGTTCTACAACCTCTCCTAGAGCTTCTATAGGATACTTATGATGGCATTTAAATATTATGCTTATAGGGACTTTCTCAATAATATTTCTAACATTTCTCATATTCTTAATAATGTTAATACCTTCAACATAACCTGTCATTAACATTGTACATCTCAGTGCTTCGTATAGAGAAAAGTTTCCTATTGGGTATAGGTAAGCATAAGATAAGCTTCTTAACTTACCTGTTAGGTTCCATATCTTTATCATTATAACATTTTTACAATTATTAATTGATTTTCTCAAAAATACTTTACTATTCTTGACTATTTCCACAAGATTAGTATTGTATAATCTCATCATTATCTTATTAAGTACGTTCTTCAGTATATCTGTAAAATTTATATAATTTATCTCATATTTCGATAAAATTATAAGAAGAGGATACTTAAATGCCCGTAGAGGATCTCTATGCGCAATATCTGCAGCCTTAAGGTATGATTTACTCGTGATCATGAAGAGATTAAACGTGTCGTATCCGTATGAGCCTATGTATAGATTTCCATCATTATCATACATGTAGAAGGTGAACCATATTGTTAATTCTGGAATATCTTGAGAATAATCTTTTAATGAATTTTCATAATATCTTAAGAAGTCTCCTATAGCTTTTGAAATATCTACACATATGATTCTAGGATCGTTTATCCAGTAGTTTGAGACATATTCTCTATATGGCGTCACTATTGTTATCTGGAGAATACCTTTCAGATTCTTACCTCTAACGTTAAGTACTGATCTATCTACTACTATAGTTACCTTATGGAAGTACCCGTCTAATCCTATAGAGAATAATGAACATTGTATAAATCTTGTGACTACGTTTATGCTCACTATCTTACCTGTTATGTATAGACAGTATATTGTGATTAGAAGTATAAATATTAGAACTCCTATGAAGGGAGTTACAACTTCAATGTTATGTCTCGCTTTTCCTGGTCTATTGTAGGTAGATAATGTTCTCACTTTATCGTATATATGTGAGTAACATCTTTTAAATATCTTATCGATCTATTAATTACGTATGGTTATCTTTTAAAGTGTGGGTTTGATTTCTCTTAGGAGAATTTTGAAGGTTCTTGCCGTAATATTTGGGGAGGATGAGGGACTATACATCTGTATTCCATCATCTACTGTTCATAAGGTTTTTGAGAGACTCAATTTTGAAGGTTGGGATAAGCATCTCATAGATCTTGTTAATGAAGGATTACTGAAAGTTCAGAGGTTTGGTAGAGGATCTAGATTATGTGTTCGTAAAGATGATGAACTTATTAAGATTAGAGATTTCATATTTAGTCCTGAGACTGTTACTTCACTATCCTTAGAGGAGTTTGAAAAACTTTTTGATGATGCTTTAACAAAACTTAAGAGCAGCTCTGTCACAGGATTCGTTGATCTTGGTAAGGTGAGAGACTTTTTAATGAGGAACTACGGTATTCCTGAGGACATGTTCGTGAAGTATGTTAGTAAGCTGATAACATCTAAGAGATGGAAGTACGCTATATGTCATGGAGGTAGTCTTAGATTGAAGATAGGTGGTGTACAGGTAGGTCTAGTTAAGCTGGTGAGAAGATGAGACATCTAATAGCATCTACCAAGAGAGCAGGACAGATTGCTGGAAGAAGATGGATCGAGGCTAAGGAGCAAGCTATCAAGTATATTAGACAGGGCAGACCTCTAGTAGCTATCGTTGGGAGAGCAGGATGCGGTAAGACTCACATAATGTTATCGATATATGAGGAATTGAAGGATTACGTAAGATCGTTCATAGATACAACAACACTTGAAAATAGGACTCTCAGCACAATAACCGGCGCTGTTGCTTCTACACAACTCATAATAAATCTCATAAAATATGCAAAATGCTCAAGATCAGAAGACTACTGTAAGAGACTACGAGAAGTATATTCATCAGGTATACATAACTTAATAGAGTATGCGAAAAGATGGCCAACAGACTTCCTTAGAGATCTAACAAGGCTAGCACAATCTAGAGGTTACAAAGGTCTCATAATATTTATAGATGAAGGCGCAATATCAAGCGATGATCCTCAGATACCTCAATACATAAGAACCTTACATGCATTCAGGAACATATGCTCTCAGATAGATGGTCTACATGTAGTATTCAGCATATTACCAGACGTATTAGAATACGTAGCTAAAGTTGATGTACCACTCATGGATATCATAAGAACAGGAACAGTATACTTACCAGATTACGTAGAGAAAGAAGAGATACAAGAACTAGCAAAAATATACCCAGCACGCGAGGATTGTCTAGCAAAGATATTAGATAACTATGAGATGCTACCACCATTAACGGTGAGACAAGTACTCTGTCTCTTACAGGAATGTGATAACCCAACGATATGTGGCATAGAAGAAAGTCTCGAAGTTAGAGTAGAAGAACAACAGTAGACGAGGAATGGTATATAAATAAGAGAAGCAACTACTTAAGTGACGCGGTACCCCGCGGACAAGCACTAAGCCGGGCACCTCCGGCGACGGGGTGCCTGAGGAAACTCCCCCACCATACCGCGGGCCCGTGGGGGTGACCCCGGCGGGAGACCGCTCCACGGGCGGTGGCTCAAATAAGGACCGATGAACCACCGCGGGGGGATGGTCCGGGTGGAGCCTGAGAGAAATGTTACAGAAGGGGGGTTATGCTTGTCCGCGGGGTACCGCGGGATATTTAGAACTTCTTCCAAGATATTACTGACCTAGCCTTCTCTATACAGGTCCTACAGTACCTAGCTTCTTTATAATCAACGTCAAGTATAGAGTTAGAGAATGACATTACACATTTCCTGTTTGGACAGTGTTCTAGACATAACGTGTGACCTAGTTCGTGAAGTATCTCTTTAGTTAATCTCTCGTAGAATAGTGTAGTTATATCGATCTCTCCGATGTACGTAACTTTCAATCTCTCCGTAAATACTATAGCTATGTTTCCACATAATTCAGCTATACCAAACACAAAGTTTAAGCCAGGAACATAACCATCATCATCGATAACTATCACGATCTTATTATTAAATTCTCTAATATTGAAGACATTTCTTAAAGCATTTAATAATTTCTCAGCATTTATCTGACCTCTAACATTATCTTTAAAACTTCTTACAACATCTGTAAGATCTATATCCTCAAGAATCTCTACCTCTGTTGGAGCTATCTCTGATAGAGTATCTTCGATATGTTCAAGTACTGGATCTGGAATATCTATCTCAGATACTATGTTTATCTTAAGCATGGTGATGATTGGTCCCCTCAACTGAGTGATGAAGAACCATTGCAGTGCTGATCATCTTTTAAACATTAAGTAGCTCATTATGCCTATTATCGTCTTACCATCAACGATCTCTCCCTTTCTAATCATCTCAAGAGCATCATCAATACTTACCTCCCTAATCTCCATATACTTCTCCTCAGGACTCATCTCTGCTTGAGGTTTCTCTTTCCTGACTAGGTTCCTCATCACTACTATATGTATCATCTCATTAGTATATCCTGGAGATGGATAGAAACTTATGAGATGTTCTACAGTACCTGCCTCATAACCAGTCTCCTCAAGAAGCTCTCTCTTAGCGCACTCTTCAACGCTCTCGCCAGGTTTCAATATTCCAGCAGGTAGCTCATATATGTGCTTATCTAGAGCAGGTCTATACCTATACTCTAGAAGAATTTTCTTATCGTCTACAAACGCTAGCATTGCTACAGCACCCCTGTGCTCAACTATATCACGCTCCTGTAATCCATCTGGAGTCTCGACATAGTACTTGCAAAGTCTGATTATTCTTCCCTCATATAGTACATCCTTCTTAACTACTTTCACAGTATGGTACTACTTTACGAGATATTTCAAAGTTAAGTTCTGATATATGCTATGTAGACTGAAGCTTCAGTAGAATCTTCAATACTCATAGAGTCTATACTCTCTAGATCAACGTTAACTATAGTTATTGAATCTCCTCTACGACTAACCTTTAGAAGCCTAAATATGTTGTTCAGTTCTACATCAGATAACGTGCTCGATATTACTAATTCTGTAGAAGAATCTCTCTTAAAGCGAAACCTCTTCTTACATGGGAAATCTAGAATGTTTAATGCAACATGTATAGGAGATATATTACTAACATAGTAAATATTCTCTCTACACTCGATCATGCTTGTAATATTGTTGAATATATCTGAGTCAAGTATCTTATCTATAAGTATGAGCTTAACATCAGAGTCTGCTGGACATATGAACCTCTTGAGCTCATATTGTGATAATTTTGATATATCTTCAATATGTTCTGCAGCAGCAATCTCTATAATTCTATGAGGAACATTAGGAGAGTAGAGCACCTGATTAGCAGATCTTAATAATCTTATTGATTTTATGTTAAGATATTTTGGAAGACCTAGACCTATATCAATTATGTAGAGCCCAGGCTTAATATCGTCTGTCCTCTCAAGACATCTGACCTTTCCAGCATTTAGAGTATATAATGTTCTACGATTACTAGATATGTCGAAGACAGTCTTAACAAGATTGAGCTGTTTTAGGATCTTTAATGCTCTTCTAATTGTCTTAGGAGATAGACCTGTACCATTAACTATGTCCTGAAAAGATAAGTATTGTCTACAGTTGAGCAAATGTTCTAGAAGCATGTAGTTTATTATACATCTTACGGTCTTAGAAGATGTAATGTCGCCATTATCGCAGGTATTCATAATTCTTCACGATAGATAACTTGCAGACCATAT
>JAADDN010000024.1 GCA_013153895.1 Thermoproteota archaeon
TGTAGATCTCTCTATATCCTTCTACGTAGACGTCTTGTAATGCTCTCTCTATTATTGGTGAGCTTATTATTCTACTATCAATCAGTGGTTCATACTCTTCTCTTCTTCCTGCTACTGCTTGTACAGCTAGTAGATTCTTTATGTCTAGTACTGGTATTATCTTCATTCTTCATGTAAAGTATTTAAGCATGTTTAAAGAATGTTATCAGTCTCCTGTGCGTGTGTTAGGCATAGATGTTGGTGGAGCAAATCTGAAGTATGTTGTGATAAGATTGGAAGGTAATGGTCATATTCTTGAGCTTGTTAGAAGAGAGTACTTTCCATTATGGAGGAGAGGTAGAGAACAGCTCAGGAACAGGCTGATAGAGATTAGTAAAGAGCTTAGACCTGACTATGCTAGTGTATGTATGACAGCTGAGCTATGTGATATATATGAGTCTAAGAGTGAGGGAGTTATCGATGTTGTTCACTCATGCTGTGATGCTTTCGGAAGTGATCGTACTTTCTTCGTTAACTGTGACCTGGAGCTTGTAGATCCTGATAAAGCTTTGAAAGATCCTCTCAAGATTGCTGCAGCTAACTGGGCTGCAAGTGCATGGTTAGTATCTAAGTTATGTAGAGACTGCGTGTTCACGGATATTGGAAGTACAACTACGACAATAATACCAGTAGTAGATGGTAGACCAGCAATATGTGGTAGATCAGATCCTGAGAAACTCATATGTGGAGAGCTAGTGTACATAGGAACTCTTAGGACATCTGTATCTGAGATTATTGATAGATTACCATATAAGGGAAACATTGCTCAAATATGTAGAGAATATTTTGCAATAATGGCTGACGTTAATCTCCTCCTAGGTAACATAAGTAGTGAAGACTATTACATAGATACTCCAGACGGTAGAGGAAAGACCATAAGAGATGCAGCAGTTAGACTTGCTAGAGTAGCATGCTCAAGCTTGGAATATCTATCAATAAACGAGGTTATAGAGATAGCAAGATATGTATATGATGTTGCAGTTAGCAAAATTGTTGAAGCATTATTACAGGTCAGATCTAGAATAGCAGCATTAGGTAAAGATCCTAACAAGCTTCTCCTAATTACCGCAGGAATAGGAGAGTTCATGCTTAGAGATGCTGGAAGAAGAGCAGGTTTTAGAGAGATAATAAGCATAGATGATATAGTGAGAGAAAGGTATAAGATAGCTACAGCAGTACCATCATATGCATCAGCAATGATGTTAATAGATAAGCTTAAGAGGTGAAAACTTAACAATATTAATAACCTCCTTAAGCCTATCCTCAACAATGATAGAGCTCCTCTCATTACATAATATAGATCTGACACCAATAACGTCAGGATAGACCTCTCTAACTATCTTAACAATATCATTCAACTTTAAGCCTCCAGCTATAGCAAACATCATATCATGAGCCTTACACTCTTCTCTAAGCTTAATAATGTTTTCAATACCATACTTCTCAATTATTGATAAACCATTCTTAATCTTTGTATCTAACATCATTACATCTATATCAAATCTTCTACATATATTAAATAGCTTTATTGGATCTATGCTCTTAATCTCATAATAATCTCCAAATCCTGCAACTACAAGTCTAGAACTTGTCAATACATCTCTCAAAGAGTGTACTAATCTTGTAATTTCTTCGACATTGTTCATACATATTCCAGCTTTAACATAATCTACCCCAAGCTCATTAAATATCTCTGCTAGCGTTACAACATTTGTTGAGTAGTAATATAGGTCTCCTATTGGTACACTTATTTCAGTAAACTTGTTCTCAAGAGCTCTCTTTATTAGATCGTATGTAGGACATCCAAGTGCTTCTCCTGATCTAACGTTCTTTAGGTCTAGTATATCTATGTATTGCTTATATTTGTACGTTAGTGAAAGTTCTTCTACATATCCGATCGATATTAAGAGTTTTATCACAGTGTTAGCTTGAGATAGCAATATATTAATATTTTGTTGATTCTTATCTTATGAGTGATGAAGCTCCCACCTGACCGAGTGGTGTGGAAGTTTCATTAAGCTGATCATATGTGTAAGAGTATGTACATTATGTACAGGATCACTGTAGCTGATATACATATTAGTACGTTATCATCTATTGGATTAAACTCGAATCTCTCTATTAATGATGCTACTGCAGCAGCTATAAGTCCAGGAATACCTGCATAATATAATCCAAGTGGTGCACAGGTTGCGAACATAGCTATGTTACCTATCCAGTGCTTAGTTCTTCTCTTAAATAATGTATTTCTTACGACACCTGTAGCAGCATCACCAAAAGCCATGAATGCTACAGGAACTATAGCAAGCCAGGGATTGTTGAAGAGTATCCATAAGATGAATATTGTTATTCCCCACATTATACAGAAGTTTACTTCATACATGTTGTCCTCAACCTGAAACCAGTAGAGTAATCTTCCCCTTTTATGAGGAATATAGCAAAATACTGCGAGAACTATAGCAAGTATTAGAGGTATTAGAGGAGAAGTAAATAATATTGGCGTTAGAAGAGCTATAACACCACCAGCAAAAACATGAATAAACTTTCTATTATAATACACAGCAACATTATGAGGAAGACCACGTTGCCTCATCACATTATATAGAAATTTTGTTACATAGAGTATACCTATGACATAGAGGAAGAGTATGAGAGCCTCTATGCTCTCTAAAGTAATGTTCTTAGGTAGAATCGTTAGTAGCATGTTGGTAACACTTGACTAACGAAAAATAAAGTATTAACACTATATGTAGATATTCTTGATGATGAATGCCGAGTTCGCAGAAGGGTGAAGAAAAGGCACCTCTCTGATACTATTTTACACTAATCTGATCATTTACGTTGTTACTTTTATAGGTGAAGTATATATCTGTTCCTCCTCTTCCTCTGATAGTTCACTTACCTTTGATAAGTTCTCTAGTGCTATCTCTAGGTCAACTATATCTCTAACAGATACTACACCTATCGGCTTACCTTCATCATCAACGACTACTAGATGCCTTATCTTATGTTTCTTCATTAAGTATGCTGCCTTTGATACAGGATCTCTATAGTTGATAGTTATTATCTCCTTTCTAGCAACATCACCTACCCTCGTCTTATCAGGATCTACTCCCTCAGCTATGAGGCGAGCTATATCACGCTCTGATATTACTCCACATACTTGACCTCTCTCATCTACTACAACGAGGAATCCTACATCCTCCTTCTCCATCTTCCTAGCTGCTTCTCTTATGCTTACATCTTTTTCGACTGTTACTAGAGGCCTCTTTAGCAATGCGCGAATTTCCATGAGAACAAAGACGGCAGAACCCATTTATAAAAGTTCTCTTCAAGTAATAGAGTATAGGTAGAGAAAACGCTTATCACTCAGACAAGGACAAGACCATGCTCCGCGGCGAAAAAGGTAGCAACAAGTTCCTAGATAGAGACCTATTCGAAACAGAGGAAGGCTACATATTCTGCGTAGTAGCAGAACACCATCCACCAGACAGAGTAACAGCATACTTAAAATACATGCCTACTCGAGATCAAACATTATGGAGAAAACACAATATTAGACTAGAGAGAATAATGAAGACATATGGAGCAGAACAGTATGAAAGATCTAGAGAGATTGTAAGAGAGATCTATAAGAAATATGTAACATATGATCAATATCTAAATCTTGAACTTATTCAAGTACCAATAGAAGACATAAAAATACATTATAGACCTGAAGAGAGAGTGAAAGAAATATTGAAAGAACCTAAAGACATTTTAGAAGAGATTGCGAAAGAGTTGATAGAAAATATATCAGATAGTTCAGGAATATCTACAGACTATTTTGGTATTACAGGTTCATTATTAGCTAAGATACATAATGTAGAGAAGTCTGATATAGATATTCTAATATACTCGAAAAAGAATACGTTAAAAATTATAGAGACCTTACACGATCTCTGTAAAAGGAATTTAATAGTTTTTGATAAGAGAATAATTGAGATATGTGTTAATGATTTATTGAAGTATATTAAAGGTCTTGATAGGGATAGACTTGTTAAGATAGTTAAGAGGAGAATGCCGAGAATGTTCTTTAGAGATAGAATATTTTCTATAAATTATGTTAGAACGTTTGATGAAAGATATGAGAGATATGGAGAGTATTATTATGTGAAGATTTGTCCTGTTAAGGTTAGGGCTAGGATCGTAGACTCATCAGAATCTTACTATAATCCTGCTATATATGTCATAGATGATGTTAGACCTATAGAACCTCTAGATTTGCCGAAGATAAGTGAAGTTGCGTCTTATGAGAACGTGTTTTCTGGGGTAGCTAAAGAGGGTGAGGAAGTTATTGTTCATGGTATGTTGGAGAAGAAGATTGATACACGTACAGGATGTGAGTCCTATAGAATTGTTATTGGTAGTATAGATATGAGGGGTCTAGACTATATTTATCCGTTGGGTTAACTATTTAGTAGTCTTCTTCTTTTTAGTAGTCTTCGTTTTAGATTCTGTTGTAGTTGTCTCCTCCTTTAATTCCTTAACTTCTTTCACTTCTTTTGTTGATTCTTCTGTCTTTATCTTAAGACCGTACTTCTTTGCTACTACTTGTAGTTTTGATAAGAATGCTAACATCTGTATTTCTTCGTCGCATCCTTCTGTTAATCTATAGTCTATGTCTGATGCTAGCTCCATTAGTTCTATCTTTCCTTCATCTGTTGTCTCTATGGTTCCTTTCATTAGTTCTCTCTGAAATATCTTGAGTATGTCTTTGCCACTTACACCATACTCATACATTATCTGTCTAAGCTTATCTCTTGCTTTCAAGAATCCTGAGTGTACTAGTGTACTTATTAGTTCTAGTATTTCTCTTGGTTCTACGTACCCAACTGTTCTGTATACTACGTCTGCTGTTATCTTCTTTGATACTGCGGCTGCTGCTTGTAGTGTGTTTATTGCTTTTCTCATATCTCCTTGAGATATCTCCCAAATAGCCTCAAGACCATCCTCCGTAACTTCTATTCCCTCTTTTTGTGCTATCTCTCTCAGTTTTGCGAGTGCTGCATCTTTTGGAAGAGGTGAGAATCTGAACATTGCGCATCTTGACTGTATTGGGTCTATTATTCTTGATACGTAGTTTGCTATTAGGATGAAGCGTGTGTTACTTGCATACATCTCCATTAGTCTTCTAAGTGCTTGTTGTGCATCACTAGTCATATTATCAGCCTCATCAAGAATGACTAGCTTGAATGGTGCTTTGCCCATTGGTGCTGTTCTTGCAAACTCTTTCACGCGTTCTCTAATAACTGATATTCCTCTTTCGTCGCTTGCGTTTAGTTCTAGTACGTTTTCTCGCCATGCATCACCATAAAGTTCATAAGCAATAGCAAGAGCCATAGTA
>JAADDN010000090.1 GCA_013153895.1 Thermoproteota archaeon
AGTAAGCTGCTTTCAATTTCGTTACGGTAGCCGGGCCCGGATTCGAACCGGGGTCGGCGGGTGTGGTTTGGGCGGTCCGCGGCTTTCTGTTAGGTTTTTGTTGGTGGGGGTTTTTATGTTTTTTGGTTTGTGTTTTGTTTCTGTGTTTGGGGGTTAGTGTTTTTATTTTGGTTTTGTTGTCTGGTTTTTGGTTGGTTTTTGTGGTGTGTGGTTTGTGGGGTTTGTTGGGTCTTGTTGTTGTTTGTGTTGTTTTTTGTGTTGGTGGTGTTTTTGATTTTTTGTGGAGGGTTGTTCCTGATTGGGTTTGGGTTGGGTGTGTTCCGGGTATTGTTTTTACTCTTCTCTACGTGTTGTCTTGTGGTTTTTGTTCTTCAATATTTTTTATCTATGTTTCAAGTATTGTTGTTAGTCTAGTCTTTGCCTTGTTATGTTACTTGTTTGATCTTACTGGTGGTGCTGATGTTAAAGGGTTCCTCTGTATTGGTCTTGCTTGTCCTCCTGTTCATTATACGTCACTGTCTAGTAACGTGCTATTTCTAGTGCTTAATGTTCCAACTGTAGCTGTAGTATGTAATAGTGCACTTCCTGTCCTAGCATATGCATTATACATATTTCTAAGTAATGTCAGAAGATTCAAACTATGTCCTGAATCTGAGAAGCTTCATGGACTGAGAAAGATACTCTACATGTTCTCTACAGTATGTGTACCAGCTAGAGAAGTATTAAAGAGACCTCACAAGTATGCTCTAGCAAGCGTTAGGATAGGTGACATACTTGTTCTTAGACCTATAACTAGGATAGTGTATAGAGATCCTGTAGATGAGTTGAAGAGGTATATTGAGGCTGGTCTGCTGAGTGAGAGCGATCACGTGCTAGCAATATATTATATACCATATGTAACATGTATGTGTATTGGACTACTAATATATGCATTAACAGGAAACATCTTCCTAACCATGTACCAACTACTTAAAAGCCTCCTCTGAGAAATAGTACACGTATAATGAGCATAGAAGAGACCTACCTGAGACCAGTAAGAGGAATGAGAGACCTACTACCAGAAGATTACTACCCAATACTCAAAATATGTGAAAAACTTGCAAAAATAGCAGAATCATACGGATACTTGAGAGTAGAGACACCAGCACTAGAACACTTCGAGATTCTTAAAGCAAAAGCAGGTGAAGAAATAATAAACGAGATATACTACTTCAAAGATAAGGCAGGTAGAGAAGTAGGATTAAGATTTGACTTAACAGTACCAATCGCTAGAATAGTAGCATATAGAAAAGATCTACCAAGACCAGTAAGATGGTACTACATATCTAAAGTATGGAGATACGATGAGCCACAACATGGTAGATATAGAGAATTTCATCAATATGGTATAGAGCTCATAGGATGGGGATCAATACAGGCAGATGCTGAAGGACTAGAAGTACTATACAGATCGTTAGAGGCTGTCGAGCTTGGAGATTACGAGATAAGAATAAATGATAGAGAGATAATGGACGAGATCTTAGATAGGCTCAGAATAGAGAGAGGAGATAAGAGATTGAAAGTATTCAGAATACTGGATAAACGTGGTAAGATCAGTAAGGATGAGATGGTAAAGATGCTTACTGACCTTGACTTAAGTAAAGAGATAGCTGAGACTCTCGTAAACATTTCAGAGATCAGAGACAAGTTTGAGAAGGCTCCTGAAATATTGAGAGAACTTAAAGTACCTGAAGAAAAGATCAGGAAGATAGAGGACCTAATTATAGAGCTTGAGGATAGGGAATGTATATCAAAGATGTTTATAGATCTTGGAATTGTTAGAGGACTAGACTACTATACAGGACTAGTATATGAGGTGTATGTTCCCGATTATAATTTAGCTGTTGGTGGAGGTGGTAGGTATGATAATCTCATAGAGATATACTCTGGGATTCATACTCCAGCTCTAGGCTTCGCAATAGGAGTTGAAAGACTTGTCGAAGCATTATCACTTAAGGGGAAGATAGAGAAGCCGAAACTAGGACCAGACTACTACATATACGTATTTGGAGGAGATAGAGAGCTAGCAAGAACAGGACATAGGATAGCTAGAGCATTGAGAGATAGAGGAGCTAGAGTCATAGTTGAACGTGGAGAGAGAAGTCTCAGAGCAGCATTAGAGTACGCATCTAAGATAGGTGCAAGAAAGTTCATAATAGTTGGAAAGAGAGAGCATAGTAGAGGAACAGTTAAGGTCAGAGATATGGAGAAGTGGACCGAGCAGGAAGTCAAGATTGAGGACATAATTGAAGAACAATATATTTAATACGTTCAAAGAGAAGAGATATACATGGTAGAGAAGGTCGGGGGAGGAAAACCATCAGAGTCAGGGAAAGACCAGTATGGTAGAGCTAGGCTAATAGACGTGATAGATTACATAGATGGAGAGAAGGCCATAATCCTATTCTCGGTAGAGGGATGGGGAGACTACGTCCTACCAATATGCATCGATGCGACAATGGCGTTCTCAATAAAGAAGGCTCTAGAAAACATAAACTTCCCAAGACCACTCACACATGACCTACTCGTCACAATATTAGACAAGCTTGATGCAACAATAGAGAAGGTGACGATAGACGCAATGATAGATAACATATATGTAGCAACAATATACTTACGCGATAACAGGACTGGAGAGCTCTTTCACATAGATGCTAGACCAAGCGATGCAACAGCACTCGCAGTACGTGTAGGAGCACCAATATACATAGCACATCACTTAAAGAAGTACGCGTACCCCTACTCAATATATCGTAAGTTAAGGGGGGCTAGAGTAGAGATAGAGGAGGAGGAAGAGAACGAGGAAGAGTAAACATTTTTAACATTACGAAGATATATGTAAAAAGATGATGAAGGCTGGTATTGCAGAACAGTGATGAATGATACCAAAACTGATGAACTCACAGTAACATATTAATGAGAGACTCCATAGTGAAACATCGTGAGAGAATGCGGCTATGATAGGCGAAGCCTAGTAAAGTTAGCAGCACCATTATACTTTCAATACATCTGTGAGAGTCTCGTAATGATATTAGACCTATACTTTGTATCTAAGTTAGGTAATTATGCTATCGCTGCTAGAGGAACAGCAACATACGTAATCACTCTAATATCAGCACCAGTAGTAGGAGCATTATTCGCATCATATACGACAATACTATCTCAGACTCATGCTACAGGAGATAGAGAAGCATTAGCAAGATGTTTTAGAAAACTATTCACTATATCCATACTCGCATCAGCATTATTAGCATTATTATATATATCATTATGCCCAGTCCTAGTACATTTAATATGTCCTGACTATAGGATAGATAAGCTAGCTCTAGAATACATATTTGGAGGATACATATATGGCTTACCCGGACTTACATTATTCATACAGTACTTATCACTTCTATACGGTAGAGGAAGAACAAGAGAAGCATCAATATGTTGGATACTTTCAGACATATTCTACATAATGTGTGACCCATTACTCATATTTTACATGGGTCTAGGAATAGCAGGATCAGGACTAGCATTCACGTTAAGTCTATACTTTCCTATACCGATGATGCATATATTTAATAGAGATATACCAAAAATTTCGAAAATAGATATAAAAATTGATAAAAATATAATTAATGCATTAACACATGTAGGATTATTCACATACCTTGAAAGATTAATAATATCAGGATTATATTCAACATATTGTGCAATAATAGCAAGATACGGAGATATAATATACACAGCATATCAGCTAGGACTAACTCTAGAGAGCTTCGTATATATGCCTATACTAGCATTTCGAGATGTATCAAACATAGTTATAGGTCATGTAGTAGTAAGAGAAAGAGAAAATATAAACAAGATATTGAGAAGAATATTAGAAATATCAATAATAATGACAATACCACTCACACTACTAATCATAATACTTTCACCGTTCATAACAACAAAATTCACAAATAGTATAGAGATAGCACAATTAGCAACAATATATCTAACAATAGCAGCAATAAGCGACATAGGACATGCAGTAACATTAGCAGAAGTAGGAGCATATCAAGGAACAGGAAATGCAGCATACGCATTCATAACAGATACAGTAACAATGGCATTAACAAGAGTAATACCAGCACTAATATTAGCAACATATCACGTAAATATAATATACATATGGACACTAATGGATATAGACGCAATAACGAGAGGACTTATACTTTACATAACATTTATAAAAACAATAATAAGAAGAATAAAAGTATTTATATAAAGAGATTAGCTGATGCCCATAATCATCTCAAGTAACAATATCACATCACCAATATCAAGCTTACCATTATGGTCAAGATCACATACTATACTTTGTATAAGCTTTATACGATACTCTGTCACTATTATGCCGTGATATAGCGATGATGATCTCGCCATCGCTAAATATTCTCCGTCAGGCGAGATTACGATCTTACCACCTATCGGTATATTACCTCTCCATAAAACTATCCTATTCCTCAAGTTCAGTAAGATCGCCTTACCACTCTGAAGAACTATTAGAACATTGTTATAAGGATATAAATGTAGTAACGTTACTGCATGATTAAAATCTAGTTCGTAAACTGACCTGTTGATTAAATTAAATATTATAAGAATACTTTTGCGAGGAGGACCTAGAGTTATCTTAACGATGAACCATCTATTAGATAAAATGCCAAATTCGCTAGCAGATATAGGGGGACCTCCAATAGTTATGAAAGCTGTGAAAGTTATGTTTCTGAAGTAATGTAAGACTATCCTTCCTGTTAAAGTAGAGAGAACCAGTACACTCGTAATGTAACTACATTTGAGAGAGGAAGCTGAGCATGAGCTAATGTAACCACATGCTATCGCCAGGTATCGAGTGTTGGGACTAACATACACGTTACATGAACCTTTCAGAAAGCCTTTAAGAATGATATTCTTAGGTATACTTATACTTCTTACAAGCTCAGCCTTTTTAATGCTGTACATGTCTATCTTTCCATTTCCAAACAATACTGCTACAATACTACCGTTAGGACATACACCGAAACTCCTAATGTTACCACATACTCTCCATACAATATTTCCACGCTTATCGAAAACTAGTATACAATTTGAAACTTCTATAAAAACATAATTATTAACTACCTTGACTATCCCTAACATAGTATCGAATTTTTTCGTGAATAATATCCTGCCATTCTCGTTAAGACAATGTATTTTATAGGAACCTACAAGTGCTATTACGGAAGATTTGTTATTAGTTATCACATATGCTCCACAGTATATTATACTGAACGGTATAAAAGTGAGAGGACACTTA
>JAADDN010000059.1 GCA_013153895.1 Thermoproteota archaeon
TTACTATTGGTACGAATACGAATTCTTCTACGTTTATGCTTGCTGTTTTTGGGTATCCTTCTCTTAATATGTCTATTGATACTATTAGGAGAATTATTCCTCCAGCTATCTCAAGATCAGGAGTCTTTATTGAGAATACTTGTAATAATGCTGGTCCTGCTACTGCGAATAGTATAAGTATTACTGGTACTCCTATCCCAACTAGCTTATCAATCTTCTTTAAAGTCTTCTCATCAGCTTGAGCTAGGACTGGTGCTAGTAATGGTATTGCACCTGTTGGATCTATTATTGCTAATAATTGTACTGCCATGAATAGAGTATTCATTAGAGCCTTCTCCAACATTGCTTAAGATTAGGAAGATAACATATTTTAATCCGGACTCACATGCTAACATGAGTGGAACCTGACGTAATTAGCAGAGCGTTAGAAGCATTAAGAAGATACTCACTATGTGATCACTGTCTTGGAAGACTTTTCGCTAGACTTGGCTATGGGATGGAGAACGAGGAGAGGGGAAGATCTCTCAAGAACGTTATCTTTCTACATCTTCATAGTAGAGCAGCACAAGAAGATACTTTACCTGACATAGAGAAGCTTGCTGAAAGTGGTCATGAGCCTTCTCTCAAGTATCTGAGAGATGTTCATGGTATTAATGTTGAGGTGAAGAGCTGTTATATATGTAGAGGAGAGATATTTAAGAATATTGATGCTCTCGTTAAGACTATAATTGATAAGATTCGTGAGGAAGGTATAGAGTTTAAGACGTATCATGTTGGTACTAGGATCCCCAAGGACGTTCTCATGAGAGAGCTTGAGGTTGTTACTAATGTTGGATCTGAGTGGGCTGAATCAATAAAGAGAGAGCTCAATAGATTAATAGGGAAGAAATTGAAGGATCTTCTGCCAGATAAGGTCTTTGAGAGACTTAATCCTGATATAGAGATCATAGTTGATGTATGTAGTGGAGAAGTTAGTCTCGAGATCAAGCCACTTTACGTGTATACTCGTTATAGGAAGATCATTAGAGGAGTCTCACAGGTCCAGCTCAGGCTTAACGTGATAACTTCACTACAGAAGACGATTAATGATAACATATGTTGTAGATTAGGTGCACGTGAAGCTATAGTTCACGCATCTGGTAGAGAAGATACTGATGTGAGAATGCTTGGTAGAGGTAGACCACTTGTAATATCTTTTGTAAATCCTAGAAAGAGACCTAACGAGGATGAGCTTAGAGAGATTATGAGGCTTGAGAATGAGCCTTTCGAGCTATCTACTACTGATGTAAAGATTGCTAATAGGAGACTTATAGAGAAGTTGAAGAAGGATGCTACTAGGCACGTGAAGATATATAGAGCTCTCGTACTATTATCACAAGCTGTAACTGATGAACAGATTAGGTCGTTAGAAGAGTACTTTCATAATAGGCAGATCGTTCAGTATACTCCACGTAGGATAAAGAGGAAGCCTCCTAAGAAGCGTAGAGTAAGGATGGTATATGAGCTGAAGGTTATCAAGCTATGTGATAAGCTTCTTGAGCTCATAATTAAGTGTCAGGGAGGTCTATATGTTAAAGAGCTTATCACAGGTGATGAAGGAAGAACTAGCCCAAGCATAAGTGATGCTCTTGGTCAAGATGTTAGACCTCTTCTTCTAGATGTTCTAGATGTGTTAGATTAGTCTAGTGCTTCTGCTAGAACAATGATGAATTTCCTATTATTACAGACTACTGTGTCAAGTATCTTAACTATCCTTATCTTTGTTCCTGGTCTTATCGCATTATAGTCTTCTGAGAGTCTTTTTTGACATTTCTCATCTATTACGTTATATGTTGTAACTATTCCTTCTATTATGTTTGGAGTATATGGTATAGCTATCTTTATTGGAAGCTCTTCAACTATTACAGGTGTCAG
This sequence comes from Thermoproteota archaeon, assembly GCA_013153895.1. GTDB lineage: Archaea > Thermoproteota > Thermoprotei > Thermoproteales > Thermocladiaceae > JAADER01. Next base: position 1,915 of record JAADDN010000059.1, read on the forward strand.
TGCCTCACCTGTAAGTAAGCATCTCTCAACTCTTGGAAGATTTACTCTTCTTACTTCTACGACTCTGTATCTTCTACCAACTTTAAGCTTTGCCATACATGCTTGATATAGTGGACATCTTTTACATTCTTCAGGTATTGAAAATATCTTGAAGATGTGTCCTACCTTTGCCTGTCCCTCACCTATGAGTGTAAGTAATCTCTTCCCCCTAATCTCAAGCTGCACCCTTCTACTCTTTTTGAACAAGCGTTTAAGTATTTTTCAAGAAGAATATCTTGATGCACTCAGAAGTTAGAGAGATTGAAAAGGGTGAGAGAAAGGTCGAGATACTGTACAAGCTTGAGAATGAGGAGACTAATCCAGAATGGGGATACTATCCTCATAAGAGGCCTATAGACATGTACATAAGGTATGGTTTCGTAGTTCTAGATAAGCCTAGAGGACCGACAAGTCATGAGACTGTTGCATGGTTGAAGAGGCTTCTAGGACTACGTAAGGCTGGTCATGCAGGAACATTAGATCCAGGTGTCTCTGGTGTATTACCTGTAGCTTTAGAGGAGTCTACTAAAGCTCTTCAAGCAATATCTCAGAGTGTTAAAGAGTATGTTGCTGTGATGAAGCTTCATGAGGATGTTCCTGAAGATAAGCTTATAGAAGTTCTGAAACTGTTTGAAGGTGAGATATATCAGAAGCCTCCACTGAGATGTGCAGTCAAGAGGCAGCTCAGGACTAAGAGAGTATATAAGCTTGAGCTTCTTGAGAAGAATGGTAAGTACTGTATCATAAGGATGGTTGTTGAAGCTGGAACATATGCTAGAAAGCTCATACATGATATAGGTGAGGTTCTTGGCTGTGGAGCTAACATGAGAGAGCTGAGGAGAACTAGAGCTGGGTTATGGACTGAGGATGAGGCTGTAACTTTAAATCAGATACGTGAAGCATATTTCATATGGAGAGAGACTGGTTATGAGGATCTACTTAGAAAATATATTAGACCTGTCGAAGATATGGTAAAGCACTTACCTAAGATATGGGTGAGAGACTCAGCTGTTGATGCATTATGTCATGGTGCTGCTCTTGCTGCTCCTGGAGTCGTGAAGTTGACTAGTGATGTTGAGAAGGGTAAGATGATTGCTCTCATGACTTTGAAGGATGAGCTTATTGCTCTTGGAGTAGCTACAATGTCTGCAAATGAGATTCTTGCTGCGAATAGGGGTATTGTTGCTAAGGTTAGTAGGGTTGTCATGAAGAGAGGTACGTATCCTAAGTTGTGGAAGAGTGCTAAGGAGAAGGGTGAGGTTAAGTTTCAGTGAGACTATTGACCTTCTAGGAGCTTCTTGAACTCCTCGTATGCTCTCTTTACCTCTTCTACGCTTGCCTCATCTTCTAGTGTCGATACGTCTCCAAGTGGCTGTGCTAGGAGTACTGCCTTTATTAGTCTTCTCATTATCTTTCCACTTCTAGTCTTTGGTAGCTTCGTTACGAAGTATATTTCTGCTGGTTCTGCTACAGGTCCAATGCTCTTCCTGACCCACATCTTCAGCTCCTTAACTAGCTCTGGTGATGGATTGTAACCTTGTCTCAAGACTACGAATGCTACAGGTACCTCACCCTTCACTGGATCTGGTTTTCCTACTACTGCTGCCTCTGCTACTGCTGGATGCTGTACTAGTGCTGACTCTATCTCTGCTGTTCCTATTCTATGTCCAGCTACTTTCAATACCTCGTCTGCTCTACCTAGTACCCATATGTAACCGTCCTGGTCTTTCACTGCGAAGTCTCCACTATAGTATAGTAGGACTGGGAACTTGCTCCAGTAAGTCTTTATGTATCTCTCTGGATCCTTATATATTGTCAGGAGCATTCCTGGCCATGGAGTCTTTATTACGAGATATCCTTTCACTCCCGGTGGGCATGATTCTCCCTTCTCGTTAACTACGTCAGCATCTACTCCAGGTATAGGCATGGCGTTTGTTCCTGGCTTGAGTGGTATGAGCTTTAGTCCTGGTGTGTGTGATATCATTATTATTCCTGTCTCAGTCATCCACCATGTTGATGATGCTGCACAGTTCTCATTACATAGGTGCTTGAAGTACCATCTCCATGCTTCTGGATTTATTGGCTCTCCAACTGTGTGAGCTATCCTCAGTGTTGATAGGTCATGCTTCTTGACCCAGTCCTCTCCATATCTCATGAACATTCTTATTGCTGTTGGTGATGTGTAGAATATTGTTACTCCATACCTCTCTATTATTGACCACCATCTGTCAGGTGCTGGATAGTCTGGTGCTCCCTCGTACCATATGAATGTGAGTCCTGTCAGTAGTGGTCCATAGAGGTTGTATGAGTGACCTGTTATCCATCCTATGTCTGCAGTATTGAAGAATATGTCATCGTCACGTACATCAAATATCCACTTCATTGTTGCGTATAGTCCTACAGCATATCCACCTATATCATGTACTATTCCTTTCGGTTTTCCTGTTGTTCCTGAGGTGTACAGTATGAACAGCATGTCCTCGCTCTTCATTCTCTCAGGCTCAACATACACGTTCTTTGGAACATCCTCCATTAGCTCATCGAAGAATAGGTCTCTACCTTTGACAACGTTTATGTCGTCTAGTCCAACTCTACGTATAACTATGACCTTCTCAACGGTTGGACACTGTTTTACTGCTTCATCTACGACATCCTTGAGTCTCAGTATCTTTCCTCTCCTATACATTCCATCTGCTGTCACCACTATCCTTGATTCAGCATCCTTGATCCTCTCTGCTAGTGCTTGTGAGCTGAATCCGCTGAAGACCACGCTATGTGCTGCTCCTATCCTGACTGTTGCTAAGAGGAATGCTGCTAGCTCAGGTATCATTGGGCAGTAGAAGGTTATTATCTCTCCCTTCCTCACTCCAAGCTTGTTCTTCAACATGTATGCTATCCTGTTGGTCTCTCTCCATAGGTCATAGTACGTGAGCTTTCTAACCTCTATTGGCTCTCCCTTCTCATTTACAGGCTCTCCCTCCCATATTAGTGCGACCTTGTTCTTACGTCCCTGCTGAAGTTGCCAGTCTAGGCATAGGTAGCTCATGTTCGTCTCAGCACCTACAAACCACTTGTAGAATGGTGGATTACTTGCATCTAGAACCTTCTCCCACTTCTTGAACCAGGGCAGCTCCTCAGCTATCTTTGCCCAGAACTCCTCAATATTCTTAAGACTCTCCTCTCGAAGCTTCTTATACTCCTCTATGTCTACCGTCCTGTCCTTCCAGCTTGGGGGGATTATCTTCTCGTGAAATGGTAGTGCTGTCTCGGACATCTTGGCTAGATATTACGTTTCGCGACTTTATTTACTATATTCAGAATCTATAATGAAAAAACTGTAGAATAGTCGCAATAGTATTTGCACATGAGCACA
>JAADDN010000018.1 GCA_013153895.1 Thermoproteota archaeon
CGTTATTGAAGCTATAGAATCTACATATAATATACCTAGAAGAGATATAGAAGATCTTTTAATATCTTCAGATGAGGTTGCACTACTTAACAAGGTTCAGCATGTAGATTCTGCTGATGAGGTAATATGTAGAGGTAGAGTTATAGGTGTTAGATACTTTGATATTCATAGTAGGAGGTGGTACTTCAGATTTGATTATGCAGGTATAAAAATAGCGATAGATAATAGACTAGGATACTATGCTATACTCAAGAGAGGACATGTAGATGTTGGAGATTATGTTGATAAGAGTACGCTAGTAGAGGGAAACCTTCCTGAACGTGAGGACATATATGTACCATTTAAGCTTAAGGATAAGGAGATCTACGGCCTACTTCAAGTTCGTGGATCAAAGTTCAGAATTATTAAGGTTCTAAGAGGAATAGTATTTACAGAATCTGAAAGAGAGGTAGGTAGTATAGATAAGATTCTTAAAGCAAATATTGATAGAATAGAGAGACTTGAAGCAAATTCTATACAAATAATAAACTCAATAATCAGAAAATATAGAAACTATAACTTCATGGTTACAGTATCAGGAGGCAAGGATAGTACTGTTACTCTGTACCTATCTCAATTATGTGGTGTAAAGATCTTCATCTACTGTGATACAGGTTTTGAGTTTCCAGAGACGAAGAATGTGATAGATAATTTATCAAAGATTTCTCATATAGATATTGTAGAAGCTGATAGAGAGATGTTTGATAAATTATTTAATGTTCTTGGCCCTCCTGCAAGAGACTTCAGATGGTGTACGCAGGTCTGTAAACTTTATCCTCTCAGGAAATATATTAAGAGTAGGATTGAGGGAAGAATAGTGAGTATTACAGGTCAGAGATTATTTGAGTCTCCTCAGAGAGCTCTTGCTGGATATGAGAAAGATGTTTATGGTCAGAATCCTGCAGATGTGATAGTTTCTCCACTATATGAATGGACGGCTCTCGAAGTTGAACTATATATACATCATAAGAGACTTCCATTAAACAAGCTTTATGAGGAGGGATTTGAGAGAGTGGGATGCTATATCTGTCCAACATTGAGATGTTCAGAGATAGAGATAATTAAGAAAATTCATCCAGATCTATGGAACTCATGGTACGAGAAATTGAAGAAGTTTAGAAGAAGAGTAAATGCTCCAGAAGCATGGTTAAAGTATGATCTCTGGAGATGGAGGTTTGAGCTTCCTGGAGATTTAAGAAATTATCTTAAGAGGATTGGAGTATCATTTGATATTACATCCCTAACAAATCCAGTATGTACTGTCATAAGAGTTGATATTAATAGGGAGAATCTTGAGACTGTTATAGAAGTTTTTCCAACATTTTTAAACAAGATAGATCTAATCAAGCTTGCATCTCTTGTTCCTATTTTATCGAGAGAGTACTATGTTGCTGATGATTCTTTGAAAATTTATACGAAGACCTCTATAATAGTGGTTAGCTCTAGTGGTCGTATTAGAGTATGGTCGAGAGACCTAGAGATATGTAAGAATCTTACTGAGCTAATAGTGAAGCTGATATATATGACTCATAGCTGTGTTAAATGTAAAAATTGTGAAGAAGTATGTGAGGAAAAGATACTTAAAGTAGATGATTATCCTAAGATCATTGAGCCAGAAAGATGTACACAGTGTAGAGAATGTGTTAAAGCATGCTTTTTAGCTAAGTATGTTGGTATATCTACTAGCAAGGAGGTTGAGAGCAGGATCGTGTGATGCCTCTCCTATCATCAAGCTTAGTTATTAATACTCATAGATATGGAAAACTTCTCTTACTTGCAGATACTCACGTAGGATATGAGGTCGAGCTCCTGATGAAGGGTATAAGAGTTCCTAGACAGACAAAAAGGATGATAGAACATTATATTGAGTTAATAGAGAAGGAGAAAGCTGATAGTTTAGCAATATTGGGAGATGTTAAGCATGAGATAGCTAGCGTAGTTGAGACTTATAGAGATGTTGAGCTCTTCATAACTGAGCTCTCAGAGAGAGTTGAAAGATTGGTTCTCCTACAGGGAAATCATGATGGCATGCTTGATAAGATAGTTCAGAAACTATCGTTAAGAAATGTCGAGTATTATGATTCTAGAGGAACATTAGTGGAGACTACTGACGGTAAAAAGATAATTCTAATACATGGAAATGCTAAACCTAGACTAGAAGATCTAGTTAAAGCAGATTACCTAGTGATGGGACATACTCATCCAGCAGTCACTATAAGAGATGTAGTTGGATATACTGTGAGAGAAGCAGTAATTGTTCGTGTAGAATTGTCTAAAAAGGAGGTAATAAGTTCAATGTTTAGGAAGGATGAGTTGAAGAAATGTAGTATTGATATAGAATCTATTGAAAATAAGATCGTCATAGTTATTCTTCCATGTGCTAATATTCTCATAACAGGTACTGACATCACTAGAACTCTTCTACAGAAATCTCCTAGTAAGACCATACTTATCTACTTTAAACTTTGGGAAAAACCTGACAAAATTGAAGTATATTTACCAGATCTAACATATCTAGGAACACTTAAAGAGCTTCTTGAACTAGAGAAGATAGTTGAGACACGTGAGAAAGTTGACTGGGATCTCCTGTAGAGCTTATTAATTAGTGAGAACATTAGTATCATGACATGGTTATCAAGAGTAGTGAGGAATTGAAGAAGGATCTTGAGGATCTTATAGCTAAGCTTCTTGTCCTGACAATAGATACTTATGAGAACTTCTTCAATATTATGGTCGAGTTTCTTAAGAAGGTCTCTCCAATACCCTTAGTAATACCTCAGATAGTACTTCCTGAAGATTTAAAGAGGAAGAAAGCTGAAGATCTTGCTAAAGTTCTAGCAAGTCTCATAGTTGCGCCACTTAATCCACAGCAGGTGATGAAGATTCTTGAAGAGATCTCGAGAAAAGTTGAAGAACTTAAGAAGAAGTACATGGAGCAGAGTAGATCATAGTGATGAGAATTAGCCCCAGGCGAAGAGATGAAGAGTATCCCCCTCAGCTGACACCAAAAGTCTTAACATAGATGTTTACGAGACTTTTCAAGACTTCTTCAGCACTAGGCCTCTTCAAAGGATCTATCTCTAACATCTTAATTATTAGGTCTCTCAGCTCTATAGGTTCTATCTTAGAGACTTTCTTGAGAACTTCGAACTCTGTCATTTTTACTCTCTCTTCACCATCTATAGTCTCTCCTATCAATAATGCTAAAGCTATGTTACCTATCTGATAGATATCTATCTTATGTTCTAGACCAAGCTCAATGCTCTTTCTCCTCAGATCATATATGAGTTGTTCAGGTGCGCAGTATCCTCTTGTACAGGTTATAGAGCTACCTAAACCTGATGATAATAGATCTCTTACAGTACTGAAGTCACATATTTTAGCTATTCCATCACATATTAATACGTTCCCAAGCTTGAGATCTCCATGAACAATACCTCTACTATGTACGTATCTTATAGCATCAGTTACCTGTATCAATATTATTAATAGGTCTCTCAACGTTGGTCTCCAACCACTTGATACCTGATACGATAATGATAAACCATCAGCAAACTCATATAACACAGCTGGAACAGTTACAGAATAATCTACAAGCTTTATAATACATGGATGATTAAACTTCTTTAAAACCTCTATCTCTCTCACAAACTTATCAATAACAAGATCATCAAGAGTTATAGAAGAATCCTCAATAGATTCTAAATCTAAGTTCTTAGGAATCTTTAACGCATACTTCCTACCATCATCAGTAACACACAAGTAGACTCTACTTACAGACCCTTCACCAACAAGATAACAAGTAGAACCTTCAAGATTAACCTTGAGACCTGGAATACCTCTCTTAAGCTTCAGACCCCTACCTTTAACACGTGCAGGGACATAGTAAGAGATCCTTTCTCTAATTAATCTCTCAAGAACGTTCAGATTAAGCATGATATCTCGAACACTACTAACATTAACCTGAGAACTCTTTCTAACATTATTTATAGTATTTAAACTTCTAGCTTCAATGGATCTTCTACTATTGTTAGATCTTGATAAATTTACTACATAAGAGACTATTAACAATATTGCTACAAGTATTATAAAAGCTTCAAAAACAGCTACAAGAAGAGACATGAAGTCATGAAAAACTGGAGGTAGTGGAACAGGACCAAGACTACTTACGAGTGATGCTACAAGTATTAGTAGCAATATAGCTAGAATTAGCTCACCTATCCTCATTCTTCATATAACTTAAGAGATACTTATTTAAATGCGTCCCTCGCTTGATCGTTTAACGACGCCTCTAACAATATTGTCGAGAGCCTCCACATGACCTTTCAATTCTACTAGAGACCTATCTAGAACATTTAAGAGAACAGGATCATTAGGATTATCCTCTAGATCAAGAACACACTTCTTAACATTATTAAGAGAATCATAGACATTCTTAAATATATAATCAACAAGACTTTTATCAACAATCCTCGACAGATAACTCTCAAAAAACTTAACTAGATCCTCTAGAGCAACAACATGAGGACTCAACAAGTGAGCAGGTACACCATACTTTACTTGAATTCTCATATCATTAATAGTATTAAATATCTTATCAACAATATTAAGAATATCATAAACATCGTATGAACTCATAGAAGAATTATTAACAACATTAATTTCAATATCGAGATCAGCTATCCTTAATTTAAATTTACTACCATGAACAGCTATAGACGAGCCTTTCCTTAATCTAACACCATCAACATAAGTACCATAAGTCGATCCTGAACCATCTCTACCATGATCCATAATAATTAATCTATCAGAAATTAATTTAATTAATACATGTCTTCGACTAACCTTCCTAGATCTAACATTCATATCCTGTATAAACTTCTTATCAATATTAAACACATAAATACTAGAAACATCATCTATAGAGAACAACTCCCTCAACTCTCTATCAAGTCTTCCAATATATACATACTCTAGAGAAGAAAGATCTACAGAAAGCTCTCTAAGCTCATTAACACTATCTTTCCACTTCAAGATAAGTAACATATACTTATGAAAGGTAAGATACTTAAGAGATATTTAAACATGAGACACCTCACTTAAATAATAGTTAACTAGTAGAAACACATCTGTGAGAGAACTATCAGAGATAGTAGATGTATATAAAATGTGTAAGGAGATAATAGAAAATGATAGAGTAAATACAAGAGATGTAAGTAAAATAATTAACATAATTCAAAACATATCAAACATCAATCTCGATTCAAAG
>JAADDN010000089.1 GCA_013153895.1 Thermoproteota archaeon
TCCTCAAGTTTCTTAAACTTCTACTTACTGAGAAGTATCCGAATACTGCTAGAAGTACTATAGGTACTATAGGTATTATTCCTATGATGAAGCTTAGTATGAGGAGAGCAAACATGACTAAGCTAGGTCCTGCATATGTAAGCAATATTATAGGTATTGAGAAGATGTTTAGAATATTTATTAAAAATCTGGTAAGTGGGTATAGTATGAATATGAAAGAGATTAATGAAAGAATTTTGAAATATATTTCAAATATTTTACTTAGTTTTTCTCTGACTACCACTCGTATTCTTACCTAAGCCTATTGTTAGTTTTTATGTTTATGAACATCTTTATCATTTAGACAATGCTTATATTACTATTAACTGATGTATGAATGGGTGTAGTCCTCTAAGTATGAAGTCTAGTGCTACTCCTAGGAATACGAATCCGAATACTAGTCTTATTATCCATACAGGTGCTCTAGGTACTAAGTATGCTCCTATCCATGCTCCTGTTGCTGTTCCAGCTCCTAGACATATTGCTGCTACTATGTCTACTAGTCCCTGTGCTATCTTGAATCCTGCACTTACTACTGCCATAGATATGAATGATGGTAGTGACGTTCCTATCGCTATCTTTACTGGTGAACCTAGTATGTATATGAATGCTGGAACGAGTGCGTATCCTCCTCCTAGTCCAACTATTCCTGTTATTATTCCTATGAAGAATCCTATAAGTCCTTTAGCTAGTGCACTTCCAGGAACTTTATTCCCAGTCTTCTCAGGTATCTTACCTCTCCTAAGTCCTTCATATATCATTCTTATTGATACGTATAGGAATGCACCTCCAAGTATTAAGTATAGTAGCCATGGCTCTTTGTAAACATACATGAATATTATTGATCCTATAGCTGAGCCTACCGCTCCAGTTACTGCTATGATCTTTACCGTACTATAATCAACATTTTTTAATCTAATATGTGCTGCAGCTCCTGAACATGCTGTAACTATGACTGCTGTTATTGTTGTTCCTATTGCTGTTGCTACTGGGTAACCAAATATGAGTATTAGTGCTGGAAGCATTATAACACATCCTCCAATTCCTAGAAATCCTCCAATTATTCCAGCTATGAGTCCCACTATTATCATCAGTGGCACCTTAAGCACTAGTGGTAACATTTTTCTCAGCTAGGTTCCATATCGTGCATGAGAAATAAATATATGAGTTTCCAAGTGGAAAATCTCTGCCATGAGCTTCGAGCTAGATGAGATTGACATAGCGATAATTTCCCTACTTCAGAAGAATGGCGTTATGTCGACTAGAGAGATAAGTAGGTTCGTCGGTCTTTCACATACTGCAATTGGAAGAAGATTAAGAAAGTTACCTATCAAGATAACTGCAGTATTTAGTAGAGACATAGTTAAAGGTCTCATACTTGTTGTTGGTAAGTTAAGATCGAGATCTGCTATCGATGAGATAGTTAACACTTTTAAGAATTGTCCTAGGATGCTTATGTTTGCTACTGGAGGATCAGATAGATATATGGCTCTAATGTTTGCTGAAGATCAATCAGTTATAGACTGCATATCGCTAGATTGCGAAGTCAGGATGCATCCTGAGATAGAGGAGAGTCGTACATATGTGTTAGATAGAGTACATATACCAGATTACATATATATTAAGATACCTACGGAGAGAAGAGATGTAGCTCCCTGTGGACGTAACTGTCTAACATGTAGAAGATTTAAAGAAGGTACCTGTCCTGGATGTCCAGCAACATATGCTTATCGTGGTCCACTTATAGTGAGGAGGAGAAGAAGCTCTACTCAATGAATAGTCTCACCTTTAGACCAGCGTTCTCAAGAATTTTTGAGTAAGTTCTCATTAGCTCTATGTCAGGTTTCTCTATTTTATAACTTGTTAAGACTGGTCTATACACTGTATATATGTTTACTATATCTGGCTCAATCTTCTGTAGAATATTAGCCATATTATACGCATCATCTTCAGAATAATTTACTATGAGCTCTCCCTTATCTGTAATATATCTTAGAAGTAGTATCTGTATCGCGAGCTCACTGTTCAGATTCTTACGAGCCTTCATGAGTCCCTCAATAACATCCTTAAACTTAATTGTCTCACATGGCCTATTAATTATCTTGAACTTCTCTTCTAATGATACATCAAGCTTAGCTTCAATATGATCAACATATCTTAAAGCTCTTAGAATGTTCTCATATTTTAATGTTGAACTATTTGTAAATATTCCTAGAGATTTTACACCATATTCATCACATAGTTTTCTAAGTTCTGAACATAGTTCTTCAAGATATGGGTATAATGTTGGTTCACCATTTCCTGATAAGTCTACAGTATCTGTCTCTATCTTGTTAAGAACATCTTTCAATATGTTTATTACCTGATCAATGTTTACCTGTACTTGTGATATGTCTGGTCTATCTATCTTCACTATTGTTCTTCCTCTCAGGCAATATATGCAGTCGAATGAGCATACTTTCTTGAGAGGGAACAGGTTTACGCCTAGACTACGTCCTCTTCTACGTGATTGTACTGGTCCATATATTACTGCTCTATGTTTTGCAGGACATCTTGTGCAGTCTCCTACGCATGGTGAGTATGGTATTATCTTGTCAGCGCAGGTCATTTACATCATCCTCAGTAAGCCGAAGGATTCATCACGTCTTCTCTTCTAAACTTTTTCTGAGCTCACTTATATACTTGTTACATTCCTCTATGAATCTACAGTATCTGCATGATGGATGTTCTTCTCCTTTCAATCTTCTGTTTACTATTGTACATATATTTCTTACGTAGTACTTTGGTAAGCATTTTACGCATATTATGGTACCACCTTTCAAGTATGCGACCTCTGTGAAATCTATCTCTCTACCACATATGCTGCATCTGAACTTCATTACTATAGATGTCAGACATAGCTTAATAACTCTGCTCTGGACTATATTGTGGACTAGTACATGTCGTTTAGACCGTTAACGTTAGAGGAGGGGAGGTTTCTGGTAAAGCTTGCTAGAAGAGCTATAGAGGAGTATGTTACTAAGGGTAGGAAGATAGATCCTCCACCTGATACTCCTGAGAAGCTTCTCAAATTAACTTATGGTGTATTTACGACATTGGAAACATATTTTGAGGATGGTACTACAGAATTGAGGGGGTGTATAGGGTTTCCACAAGGAGTATATCCCCTAGCTAGAGCAGTCATAGAGAGTGCTATTGCTGCAGCAACAGAAGATCCACGTTTCGAACCTGTTAAACCTGAAGAGCTAGATAACATAGTTATAGAGGTCTCAGTGCTGAGTCCTCTCGAGGAGCTTAAAGTAAGGTCTCCTAAAGAGTATCTAAGTAAGATAGAGATAGGTAAGCATGGTCTCGTCGTTAAGAGAGGAATATTCTCAGGTCTACTTCTCCCACAGGTACCAGTAGAGTACTGTTGGGATGTTATCACGTTCCTGAACGAGGTATGTCAGAAAGCTCTCTTACCACCAACCTGCTGGACTGATGAGGACACTACAATATACATATTTGAGGCACAGATATTTAAAGAAGTTAAGCCTAGAGGAGAGATAGTAGAGAGAGATCTAGTGAAGGAGTATGAGGAACGTTGTAAAAGCAGATCTTCATCTACATACAGTATATAGTGATGGAGCTAATAGACCAGAAGAGTATGTTAAAGAAGCATTAAGAAGAGGTTTCAATATAATATCGATAACAGATCATGATACATTTAAAGGTAGTTTACAAGCAATAAAGTTCGTAAAAGAGAGTAAGATAGATAACATAATTATAGTACCAGGAGCAGAAGTGAGGACAAATATTGGAGATATATTAGTATACTGCATAGATGTTCAAGAGGACGATTTTCCAAGAGATGTAGATGAGCTAGCTGACTGGGCATCAGATAGAAACTGTATTCTAGTCCCTGCACATCCATTAGACATATTTAGACATGGTATAGGTCTATCAAACTTATTGAGATATTCATGGAAGATCGTTGAAGTATATAATGGTGGTATACTTCTCCCATTACTAAATGAGATAACTTATGCTATCGCTAGAAGATTATCATTATCATGTATAGGTAATAGTGATGCTCATCATATATCAAGTATGGGCTCGTGTTATACTCTCATCAAGATTGATGAACCAAATGTTGAGTCTGTCATTCAGAGCATGATTCTAGGCTTGACTGAGCCTCGTGCTGAGGGTTATGGGAGGCGGGTCAGTAAGAAGCTTAAGAGCGTGTTTATTAGAAGAATTCTAAGAACTTCCTTATGATTGATAGTACACAGTAATCTAATTCTCTATCAGCTTCTACATATATTGCTCTATCATCCTGTTTTAAGACATATATGTGTGTTCCTGCTCTATCAATATGGAGTATATTATCAAAATCTATCGAAGATATTAGGATAGTAGGGTCTATCATAAGTTCACCAGCTTGTTCAACTACTACATTATTTCTCAAGACTGCACCACCTCTAAGTCCAAGAAGTTTCACTAGGTCTGAAAGTGTTGATGGTATGTGACTTACCTGTATTATGAAGTATCCTCTTATAGTCTTCTCAAGCTTATCAATCCTGTCACCAAGCTCTCTTATGTTTGACTCTATTCTCGAGACTGTGGATGATATGTTTGCTAGATATGTACGTACTTCCTCTATTAGGTGAGCTACCTGCGGTGGTGATGGTGTTTGCGGAATTGATTGTTGAGGAGGTGTGTACTTCTCTTTCTTCTTTGCAAATTTCTCAAATACCATGATCTCTAGGTCTACTCTTGGGTATATACGTGTATCGCTTACTTCGCTAGACTCTAGGTATAATTACATATTTCTCGTGTATTCTCTTTAGATCTCTATAGATTTCTTCGAACATTCTTGCTAGCTCTCGTGTTAATGCTTGATCAGCCTTCTCCTTATCTCCACTCTCAAGCTCTCGAGCATATGTGAGTACTAGTCTTCTAACGTTTTCAGGTAAGGCTTGATATACTTCTATGAGGTCTTCCCTCCTTCTTAGTACTATGATGCTCAAGAGGTATCTCACTATATCTCTGATCTCTCTCTCAGTTAAGTACACCTTGCTTACCAGCTTCTCTAGAAGATTCTCATCTATATTATTCTCGAAAGGGCTTTCCCTCCTTCTTGAGCAGGTACTTACGTACTAGATCTGGACCGTAGTCCTGTAATGCTATCTCTGCTACATCTACGAGCATTGCTAGTCTCTCTGCTAATCTTCTACCTCCTATAGCCTTGACGAAAGTCTTCTTTGCTAGCTTCTCTCTCAGCTCGCTTATCGTGTTCTTAAGATCCTCTAGTACCTTCTTAATATCCTCGTTCGAGTACTTCGACTCCCCCGTCACTAATACGCACGGGGCACAGAATCTTAAATGCGTTACTATTGTGTATCACCTCGAGCTCTTTTAGCTCTAAACTGTCTAGGTTATCCCTAAGAATGAATAGTATGGCACCTCCGTATCCAGCACCGCTGATTTTCGCACCAGCTACGTTAGTATTGTTTAAAAGCTCTATAACGATCCTGTTTGATCTGTAGTCAACTACCTCAAGCATGTTAAGAAGCCAGTGACATCTTGTAACAAGTTTCCCAAGCTTCTCCACATCTCTTCTCTCTAATGCTTCCAATATTCGTAGAGATATTCTCTCTATAAGGTTAAATATCTCATCTATAAGCTCTGGCTCTCTACTTCTCAAGTCTGCTACATGTTTAACAAGTTCTCTAGTACTTCTCAACTTTCTTAACAGTATTATGCCTATTCTGAGCCATGATGTATCTATGTGAGCTCTCTCTACAGTTCCTCTTCTCACTATTGTTATTCCTCCAAGAGCTGATGTGTAAGAGTCCATCCTGCTTGCTCTTCCTTGCACTCTTAGCTCAACCTGATATGCTAGTTCTGCTATATTGTCACTAATGTTCAGATATTTACATAATGCTGCTAATGTTGCTACACATGCTGCAGCCGATGTTCCTAGTCCAGCTCCTGGATTAACATCCTTATCAATATCTAACTCTATCTCGATACCCTTCAACTTTTCTCCATGTATTTCCTCTATCAATCTTATACATTCATTAACGTATCTGAAGAAGCTTGATGTTCTCTCACGTCTATATTCTTCTCTTAGATCTCTAAATTTGAGTACTATCTTATCATCACCTCTAGATCTTAATGTTGCTCTCACGTATCTATCTATTGCACATGCTATCGCTGTTCTCCCATATACTACTGCGTGTTCTCCAGCTAACTTAAGTACTAGTGGTGCTTTTGATACTATCATGCTCGATCACCGTTTGCATAGTATTATCTTGCTATTTTCTGCAAGCTCTGCACCTCAGCAAACTTATTTTTTCAAGATAATTTAAATATAGTCGAAATTCGTGATAGAGGATAGAGTACTTGAGGCCTTACTCAAGCCTAAGGCAGTCGCGGTCATAGGAGCTGCTCGTGAGCCTTGGAAGGTTGGTCACATAATACTGAGGAACATAGTTGAAGGTGGGTTCCCAGGTAGAGTCTACCCGGTCAATCCTAGAGCTGAGAAGATTCTAGAATTAAAATGTTATCCAACGATTCTAGATGTTCCTGAGACTCCTGATATAGCTATCATAGCCGTTCCTGCGAAGATTGTTCCTCAAGTTGTTGAGCAGTGTGGTCAGAAGGGTGTTCCACTCATAGTCATAATATCTGCAGGTTTCAGAGAGACAGGACCTGAAGGTGCTAAGCTTGAGAGAGAGGTTGTAGAGATAGCTAGGAGATATGGCTCACGCATAATTGGACCTAACTGTCTAGGAATAATGAACCTAGACATGAAGCTTAACGCTACTTTCGCAAGTAATGCTCCTCCTCCAGGTCCAATATCATTCATATCTCAGAGTGGTGCAGTGATCACCGCTGTCATAGATCTCGCTAGGATGTATGGTGTAGGATTTAACAAGATATTCTCACTAGGTAACAAGGCTGATATAGATGAGACAGATCTACTACACGTTCTAGCTAGAGATCCAACTACGACGATGGTACTAATGTACATAGAGTCGATAGATAGAGGACAAGAGTTCATTAAGACTGCTAGAGAGATAATAAAGGACAAGCTCGTAGTTGCTATAAAGGCTGGAGTAACTGAGAGAGGTGCTAGAGCAGTATCATCACATACTGGATCACTTGCAGGAAGTGCTAAGGTGTATGAAGTAGCATTTCAACAGTCTGGTATAGTACAGGTACGTTCACTACGTGAGCTTCTATCATTCATAAGATTAGCAGGAAGATATAGTAGACCTTCAGAGCTTGATAAGCCTAGGCTAGTCATAGTAACAAACGCTGGTGGTCCTGGAATTGTTGCAACAGACGCATGTGAGAAAGCAGGTATAGAACTAGCATCTATTGGACCTGACTTAATAGAGAGGTTGAGGCAGGTTCTTCCTCCAGCAGCTGCATTACATAATCCTATAGATGTTCTAGGTGATGCAGATCCTGATAGATATTGTAAAGTTCTAGACATAGTCTTAAAATATCCAGAAATCAACAGCGTTCTCATAATAGCTACTCCGCAAGCCACTACTAGACCTTCAGAACTTGCTGAGAAGCTTGTAAACATTGTTAACAGGTATGGTAAGAAGATAGTTCTAGTAGCTTTTCTAGGTGGTGAGAGTTTTGAAGAAGCTACACGTAAACTAGTGATCAACAAGGTTCCAGTATACTCAAATATTGAGGATGCCGTAGACTCATTATCAGTACTAGATAGATGGTTTAAACTTAGAGCAAAAGTGTTAGAATATGTTAGCGAGAGGGTAACAATATTTGAAATTGATGTTAAGAGTGTGAGAGAGATCATAGATCGTGCTAAGAGTGAGGGAAGGAGAGTCTTGACCTTAGACGAGGCTCTTGAGCTAGTCTCGCGTGTAGGTATAGATGTTCCACCTGGTGGTCTAGCTAAGACTGAGGATGAGGCTGTTCAGATAGCTGAGAGGATAGGTTATCCTGTAGTTCTGAGAATAGTATCTCCAGACATACTTCACAAGAGTGATATTGGGTGTGTAAAGTTGAATATTAATAGTCCTGAGGAGGTTAGGTCAGCTTTTAGAGATATAATGGAGAAGGTTAAGATTTTTGCACCACATGCGAGGATCGTTGGAGTACATGTTAGTAAGATGATCAAAGGTAGGTACGAGACTATAATAGGATTTACACGAGATCCACAGTTTGGTCCTGTAATCATGTTTGGTATGGGTGGAATATATGTTGAACTGTTCAGAGATGTTGCAATGAGGATAGCACCCTTCACGAGACTTGAAGCTATGGACATGATATATGAGACGAAGATCGGTAAGATATTGATGGGTTATAGAGGAAGTAGACCTGTAAATATTGATATGATAGTTAACACGATACTTAGAGTGATGTCTCTAGCAGTGTGCATTGAAGACATAGTTGAGATGGACATAAATCCTCTCTTAGTAACAGATAATGCCGTGTTTGCGATAGATGTAAAGGTAGTGGTGAGATGATGAGGACTCTATACATAGCCTCAATGGAGAGAAGTTCAGGAAAGACTACTATAGCACTAGCATTGATATCTGAGCTTGTTAAGAGAGGTGTTAGGGTCGTACCATATAGACCATTCATGTATGTTAGCTCAGGTACGCGTGATGAGACTCTAGAGATAATGTTAGAGTTATCTGGAAGTAAGGAGCCTCTAGAGAAGATCTGTCCAATAAAGATTGAGGGATGGGCAGTATATGTAGACATGATGCGAAAAATGACTCGAAGTGACATACTTGAGACAGTATTATCAAACTGGAGAGACCTTAAATCAAGATATGACCTAGTACTCACAGTAGGTTATAAGTCTCTTACTCATAGAATACTTGGAAAGATAATGGAGATAGATATTGCACGTGAGATAGATTCTAAAGCTCTCATAGTTTCTAGACCTGGATCTGAAGATGCTATAGGTGATGTTCTTGCAGCTATAGAGCTAGCTAAGGCTAGAGATCTAGAGATTATTGGAGTAATATTCAACTGTGTAAGACCATGGATGAGGTCTGTAGTTGATGAATGGTGTAGAATGCTTAAGGAGGAGAATGTAGATGTTCTAGGAGTGGTAGACGAGTACCTAGATCTACTAAATCCAAGTATAAGAGAGCTAGTAGAGGAACTTCAAGGTAAGGTCATAGTAGGACACGACAAGCTTGATCAGACATATGAGCACATTCTTGTAGGTGCTATGACTCCTGATGCAGCGTTAAGATACATGAGGTCTGTACCTAATAAGATAGTTATAACAGGTGGTGATAGAGCTGACATAATAATGCTAGCATTAGAGACTGATACTAGAGCTATAATACTTACTGGAGGAATAATGCCTAGTCCAAGAGTCATTGCTAGAGCTGAAGAGAGAGGTGTCCCCCTCATACTAGTAAACTATGACACGTACACGACTATTAGCAAGATAATGTCTGCAAGTGGAAAGTATAGGAAAGGTGATAAGAGGATTAATATTGTGCTTGAGAGAGTTACTAAGAGTATAGATGTTGAGAAGATAATTAAGAAGATTGAAGAAAAATGATGAGTTTAGTTGTCTCTAAATTATGATTCTATTATCTTCTTTATGTTCTCTATCTTCTCCTTGAACTTGTTAAGCTCCTCTCTACACTGCTCTACCTGCTTCTTCAATTCCTCTATCTCTTTCCTGAGCTTATCGACCTCTGGAGCCTCTATTGTTCCTGGGAATGGTATCTCTATCTTCACACCTTCCTTAAGGAATCTCTCATATGTCTTCAGGATTATCTGACCAGCCTTAGTCTCACCCTTAAGGTGCTTTCTTATTGTTGCCTCTGTCTTTCCAAGCTCCTCAGCTATCTGCTTGATAGACATTCCAGCTTTCTCTCTAGCTAATGCTCCTGCAGCTGTTGCTAACGAGTCTATCCATGTTAGTCTCTCACCACTCTTGAGGAGCTCCATTACTTCTGGAGTGAATAGTGATGCTACTAGTAGTGCTGTCTCTAGTCTTCTTATGTCTTCCCTAGTTACTGGTTTAAGCGGTATTTCAACTACTTCTTCTTTCTCTTCTTTCTTTTCCTCTTTTGCCTTCTCTTCCTCAGGTGTCACGTTATAGTATTACGAGATCTCCTTTATATTACGTTCTCTAAGGTAGTTATTACTAGGATCGTGATGACTAGGGTGCTAGTAACGAACGATGATGGTTTCCTAAGTCCAGGTTTGAGACTTCTATGTAATGCTATTACTAGAATACCTGGTCTAGAGGTAAAGATAGTAGTTCCAGAAAAGCCTCAGTCTGCTGGTAGTTTAGCAGTTACTCTTCACAAACCAATAAGAATATGGAGGACCGAGATCGATGGTCTTGAGATGAACGTAATATCAGGTAGGCCCTGTGATGCTGTCATATATGCCTTCTCGTTTCTTGGAGATTTCGATCTTGTTCTTAGTGGTGTAAATATGGGTGATAATACAGGTCTTCAAGCACTTCTAGCATCAGGTACAGTCTGTTCATGTATCTATGCTTCAATCGCTAGAAATGTTCCTGGTATAGCATTCTCAATGTACTTGAAGTCATATTTCAATCCTAACGATAATGTTCTTATACGTATCATAGAGGAGATCGTGAAGTTCGTGCTTGAGGTCAAGGATGAGCTTGAGCCTATAGCTGTAATATCAATAAACTTTCCAAGTAAGATAGATAGAAATACTAGAGCTAGAGTATGTGATATTGCTGACGTGAAGTTTACTCATGATGTTGTTAGAAGAGTTGATCCTCGTGGATTAGAGTACTTTTGGATACATGGTCACCTTCTTCTATACCCATTAGAGCATCTTGATACTTTTTCTCTCTATGTTGATGAGAGCATTGTGATATCTGGTATAAATCCTAGATATATATCTGTCCTACGTAGAGGACACGATCCTGATAGAGCTATGAAGGTACTATCTAGACTCTGTGATCATGTTAATGATGTTCTACGTCAACTTTTTAGATAGTTCCCATAGAAATATTGTGCAGAGTGATGTTGCTGGTGCTTTCTTTTCAAGTACTTTCACACATGTTCCTAACTGTTTCTCTCTTGGTAGGAATGGTAAGTCTTGTCCTTGTACTGCTACTCCTATCTTCTTACCTTCTCTGAGTAGTTCTGCTGCTTCTTCTATAGCTTTGTCTAATGTTTCCCCTTCCTCCTCTGCTGTTAGTAGGTACAGTTTCTCTATTTTTGCTATCTCTTGAACATCTTTGAGTTCTCCTAGTATCATTATGTTTGCTCCTTCCTTGAGCGCTATCTTGAATGCTTCTGGTACTCCTTGTTGTGCTGCTGCTCCTGTTGGTCTTGTTATTATTATGTTATTACAGTTGAATGATGTGCATAATCGTACAAATTCGAGTACTCTATGAACGCTGGTTACGTTATGTAGAACTGGTAGAAGTCCTTTAAATAGCTCTCTCATGGTATTACAGTTTTAGAACATGACCAAACACTAAAATATTATCTTTGCATGATATAGTACTCGTGCTACCGGAGGAGCTAATAGAGACCGAGTTTCCTACCGTAACGCCTAAGGAGAGGATAAGCAAGGTCATAGAGCTCGCGAAGGAGTATAATGTGTCGACGATACCTGTAGTAGATGATCATGGTAGGCTAGTAGGAACTGTAACATATAAAGATCTTCTTGAGCGTAGAGTGAGTCCACTGTCTAAGGTTAAGGCTGTGATGAGTGGTCCTCATAAGGTTACTCCAGACACCGATATTAAGATAGTAGCGTATAGATTCTACACATTGAGAATGAAGAATCTCCCAGTTGTTGATAAGGATAACAAGGTCATAGGTATAATAAGGAGAGAGCCATTTGCGAAGTATCTAGTAGATGAAGGTTACGTTAAGCCAGGACCTGTCAAAGATTATGCAAGTACTCCAGCTGTGACAGCGAACGTGAACGATCCTGTTGCTAAGGTGAAGTGGGAGATGTTGAGGAGAGGTATATCTAGGATGCCCATACTTGATGAAGGTAAGCTTGTAGGTATAGTCACGATGAGAGACATAATTGAGAAATTGTACTATGCTTCAATACCTGAGAGACAGACTCTTGGAGAGGTTGCTGGTTCTGAAGATGAGATTCTTGCTGCTCCTGTTAAGGCTATAATGACGTATCCCGTAGTTACTGCTCAAGAGAAGGAGGATGTTAGTGCTGTTCTTCGTAGGTTAATAGAGAGAGGCATATCTGGACTTCCTGTGATGAAGGGCGATCAGATATATGGAGTCTTCTCTGGACTAGATATAATAAGGAGATTCTTACAGGGTGAGAAAGTTGTAATACCGATACCAGCGAAGATAGAGTTCGAGCTTCCTGAAGATAAGTGGAAGCTTCTAGAGAAGATAGTATCACACTACTATGGAAAGCTTAACAGATTGACGAACATAATAGACATAAAGATGACTGTTAAAGTTTATGAATGTACGGAAGAACAGGAGAATGTAGAGAAGAGATGTAAGTACTCCGTTCACATAAAATTGAAAGATCCATACGACGAGTACGTTGTCACAGTAACAGACTGGGATCCAATAAAAGCTGTAAGAGATGCACTACATCTACTATTTAGAAACATCGTGAGAGTACATAAGAAGCTGAAGAAGGCTCTAAGAAAGAGAGGAATAAGCCCAAGATATGAGACTGAGTGGGGAGGACCTGAAGAAGTCTAATCAAGAACTCTCATGTTGAATAATCTCTCAAAATTTCTAGTAGTAACATATGCAACCTCCTCGAAATCTATCTGCTTAATCTCAGCAATTTTCTCAGCAACAATCTTAACATGTGATGGTCTACTCTCCTGACCAAACACTGGTCCAAGCTCAGGAGTATCACTCTCAAGTAACATGTTCTCCAGTGGTAGAATATTAACAAGCTTCTGTTTCTGTTTTGAATGCATTATGCTTGGAGGTATAGAGAAGTAGTATCCTCTATCAATAGCTTTCTTAGCTGTCTCAGTTCCTCCACTATATGCGTGTAATATTACCTTCTTAACATCATAGTTCTCTAATATTGTGAGAACATCATTATAAGCTCTATGAGAATGAACTATTATAGGTATGTTCAACTTTTTTGCAAGCTCGACCCACTTCTCAAATATTGCACGTGCAATATTTTTCAACATGTTATCCCTGATCTTAGAGTAGTCTAATCCTACTTCTCCAATAGCGACTACATGTTTCTCCTCTATGAGCTTATGTATGATTTTTGAGAACATGTTATATGTATGTATTGTGAAGTCTGAAAGTTCTTGACCTATGGATAAGTACGTGATTGTGCTATACTGTTTACGTAGTTGAAGACCATTTTTCAATTCTATCTCGTTCTGTACTGATACTATGATTATTCTTACATTGTTCTCTAGAGCCTCCTTTATCAGCTCTGAAGCTCTCTGAAAAACGTCCTGACGTGCCAGATGTGCATGTACGTCTACTAGAGTAGTCATCTTTTTAAGTAGATTTCTTTTCTAGTAGAACGAAGACTACTACTAGGAGTATACCTGCTAGAAATATTACTATGCTTAGAACTATTATCGGTATGCTTATGATTATTGATGAACTATATGATGTTGTACTTGGCGTTGTTGGGGCTTGAGGACCAGCTGTTGGTGGACTTACTGGTGTAAATGTCTGAGTTATGTTTCCATGCTGTGATAAGTATAGGAACTCTATTATGTCATCATGTAGTTGTGCTAGAATGAAGTTGTTATACACCATCGTTATGTTATCTATGAATGCTTCCATGTTCGTAGTGTTGAGGTTGCTCATGTAGTAGTTTCCAAACTGTATATACATTATCGAGTATATTGGTAATAGTCCTCTCTTTACTAGATTATATGTGCTTGTTAGCGCCATCTCCTTGAGGTTGTATGCTCCATCTAGTAGTAGACTCATCATTTGTGTAGTCCTATACTCTGACTGTGTTACTGCATATCTTAAGAATCCTAACATGAGTGATGATGCTATATTAGATAGATAGTAGAAGCTTGTTCCTAATGCCTGCACGTACTTATGATCTTCATATAGTTGTACTAGTCTTGATACTATTGCTTCAAGGTTAGAGCTTACTCCAACTATCTTTATAAGCTGACTATATCCTATAAGTGCTTTACAGTACTGTATATATATGTTAGTTACTCTACGTAAAGCTACTTCACTAATCTCTTTGCTAGGATAGTTCTTCTCGACATATTTGAGTACTTCTAGCCAGGTATATAATGATAGTACTCTTGCTTTAGCTAGGGCAAGTGCTGATAATGCATCTCCTATAGTTCCTGAGTTACGATACGTGTAGTACTGGTTTAGTAGATCTTCTGCCTCATGTATTCTCTCGTAGATTCCTATTAGTAGATCTATAGTGTATATTGTTGGTTTAACATTGCTTATCTCGTTCATTATGTTGTTTATACTGTTCTTTAATTCTTGAGCTATATTATCGAAGTATGATATTGCTCCTTGAACTCCCTCTGTGAGTACTAATCTATTATATGTGTCCTTGTACAGGAACTCGTAGTATTTGACTATTGCTTGATATACTAGTGATGCTGCGGTATAGTAATTTTCTTCTGAAGCTTCTTTCTCAGCTCTCTGGTAGAGATCGTATACTTGCTCTGCTTGTCTTAGCTTGAGCTTAGTCATGTCTAGCGTCTCATATACTTCTCTTATAGTCTCATATATGTACTTTAATGTCCTAGTTATGTTGCGGCTAGCGTTATATATGTCTTCTAGAGTTAAACTCTTGTTTGTTAATTCTACCCCTACTAGATACCTTATTGCTTGTGCAACATCTATTACAGGTATGACTTTTATCCCATAGTTCTCTGGTGGTAACATTATGTAGTTCAGTAATGGTACTAGGACTATTCTGAATCCTGCTCTAGCAGCTGCTCTCACTTTTATAGGTACATCACCTACAGGACCTACTAGTCCTCCAGGTAAGATCATTCCAGTCATAGTTACATCATTTCTCAACGTGTTGTTTGTGAGAAGTGCAAACATTGCTGCTGTTATGTACGCGCTTGCTGATGGTCCACCTATCTCTACTACGTTTCCTGTCACTCTTATAAGGAAGGAGTAGTTGAATGGTGACTTCCATGCTAACATGCTGGCTATGTAGAATGCTAACTGTGATGATGCTATGAACATCTGTCCTTGACCTCCAGGTCCATATGCTGGTAATGGTAGTGCAGCTATGTATACTAGTCCATCACCTGGATATATCATTGTGACCTCTATGTTCAGTACTTCTCCTTCTGTACCACTTACAGCTAACGCGTGAACTATCACTGATCTAGCATGTAGAAGATAGGCTGAGTAAGTTGTTGTTACTATGCTGATGAGTACTAGTGTGAGTACTAGAGCTAGTATTAAGCGTTCTCTCATTACGTTCTTCAACGTCTACTAGTACTATATATATGAGTCTTTCGTTATTGTAAAACTTCTGCGAGTTCTTTAGCATGATATGTTATGACTATGTCTGCTCCTGCTCTAAATATTGCAGTTACTATCTCTATCATTATAGCTTTCTCATCTATCCATCCTAGCTTAGCTGCAGCCTTAACCATGGAGTACTCTCCTGACACGTTGTATGCTGCTAGTGGTACCTGTGGAAAATATTCCTTAACTAGTCTTATAATGTCGAGGTAGGCTAGTGCTGGCTTAACCATTATGATGTCTGCTCCCTCTCTCAGATCTAGCTCTACCTCCTTTAAAGCTTCATACGCATTTCTAGGATCCATCTGATATGTTCTTCTATCACCAATCTTTGGAGCACTATATGCAGCTTCTCTAAAAGGTCCGTAGAAGCTGCTTGCGTACTTGACACTGTACGACATTATGAGAACGTCTTCGTATCCTGCAGCATCAAGTGCTTCTCTTATAGCTCTAACTTGTCCATCCATCATTCCTGATGGTGCTACTATGTCTGCTCCCGCTTCTGCTTGAGATACAGCTATCTTAGCATATATCTTCAACGTATCATCATTATCAACATACATTCCTCTCCTACTCATTCTAATTATTCCACAGTGTCCATGATCAGTGTACTGGCATAGACATAGGTCAGTTATTATAAGTATCTTATCTCCAAAAACTTCTCTCAACATTCTTACACACCTCTGAACTATACCATCTTGAGAGAAAGCTTCACTACCTATGGGATCTTTCTTTGAAGGTATTCCAAATATTATGAAGTTTCTTATCCCCTTACTATAACAATCTTCTACAAACTTTATTAAATGTTCATTAAGTGGAAATCTGTACTGTCCAGGCATTGACTCTATCTCCTCTGGACTAGCTATCCCATCCTTGACAAATATGGGCATCACCAGCTTCTTGATATCTATGATTGTTTCTGCTACTAGATCTCTTATTAATTGATTTTTCCTTAATCTTCTTGGACGAACTATAGGGTATTCACCGATCATCTAGCTGTTGAGAATATTTCTCGCATGTTTATAAGTCTCGTAGGTATTGATATGTGAGAGGTCTAGATGGGTGTTACTGAGCTTGGTAAGCTTATTCCACCTGAGGTCAGGAAGCAGGTGGAGTTGAAGAATCTTAGTGGTAAGATAATAGCGATAGATGCTTATAATGCTCTCTATCAATTTCTCGCATCTATAAGACAGCCTGATGGTACTCCTCTCATGGATTCTAAGGGGAGAATAACTAGTCATCTTAGTGGTCTATTCTACAGGACTATTAACCTTCTCGAGGAGGAGATCTGGCCTGTATACGTGTTTGATGGTAAGACTCCTGAGATGAAGCTTCTGGAGATAGCTAGGAGGAAGAAGCAGAGAGAAGAGGCTCTTGAGAAGTGGATGAAGGCTCTGGAGCGTGGTGATAAGGAGGAGGCTAGGAAGTATGCTAAGAGAGCTCTATTTCTCACTAACGAGATGGTTGAGGATGCTAAGAGACTTCTAACGTTGATGGGTGTTCCATGGGTTCAAGCTCCTGCTGAGGGTGAAGCTCAGGCAGCATATATGACTAGGAAGGGAGATACCTGGGCTGCAGGTAGTCAAGATTATGATGCTCTTCTCTTTGGTTCGCCGCGTCTAGTGAGGAACCTGGCAATAACTGGGAGGAGGAAGCTTCCTGGAAGGGAGGAGTATGTCGAGGTTAAGCCTGAGATAATAGAGCTCGAGGCTGTTCTCAAGGCTCTAAGATTGAAAGATAGGTCACAGCTCATAGATCTAGCGATACTCTTAGGCACGGACTACAATCCTGATGGTGTTCCAGGAATAGGTCCTCAGAAGGCTCTCAAGCTCATACATGAGTTTGGTTGTCTAGAGAAGATGCTTAATACAGTACTCAAGAATGTTCAGTGGCCTGTAGATCCCCTCAAAATAAAGGAGTACTTTCTTAACCCACCAGTGACGGATGATTACAAGATAGAGTTCCGAGATCCTGATGATAAAGGAATAATAGAGTTTCTATGTAATGAACATGACTTTAGTAGGGACAGAGTTCTAAGAGGTATAGATAGGTTGAAGAAAGCTCTAGCAAAGAGAAGAAAAGCTAGACTTGACGCATTTTTCTGAGAGCGTAAGCTTATTTAGACCATGTCACACATATATTATAGGTGTTGAATTGAGTGTTAAGAGTCTCGTAGCAGCATACAACGAGCTAACGAAACTGGACCTGAGGATACTTAGAGTGATTGAGGTAGCTCACAGGAGGTATGAGTGGGTTCCAATGGAGGTCATAGTTAAGTGGAGTAATAGATCATGGGAGCTAGTATCAAAGAGCTTGAGGAAACTTAACGCTCTCGGAATGGTTCTAAGATGGAAAGGAAGTTATACAGGTTACAGGTTGACCTATTATGGTTATGATGCTCTTGCACTACACACATTATCTAAGAAGGGCGTGATAGAGAGAATCTCTCCAACACCTCTTGGAGTAGGTAAGGAGAGTGATGTATATGTTGCAGAAGATCCAGCTGGTAATAAGCTAGTAGTGAAGTTTCATAGACTTGGAAGAACAAGCTTCAGACAGACTAGAAAGTTCAGAATATGGGTAGGAGAGAGAAGACACATAACCTGGCTATATGAGTCACGTCTCTCAGCACATATGGAGTATAAGGCTCTAGTAATGACATATAATGCTGGTGTAACTGTTCCAAGACCTGTAGCAGTTAATCGTCACGCTGTCGTAATGGAGTACATCGAGGGTCTGAAACTATCTGAAATAAAGACGGGTCTAGAGAAACCTGAAGACGTACTTGGATCAATACTCGACGATGTAGCAGTAACGTTCAGAGATGTTGGAATAGTTCACGGAGACTTAAGCGAGTTCAACGTTCTCGTAGAACTTGAAGAAGAGAAGCCCTATCTCATAGACTGGCCTCAGTGGGTTCCAAGAGATTATAAGAATGCTATAGATCTCTTAAGAAGAGATTTAGAAAATATAATTGACTTCTTTAGAAAAGAGTATGATCTAGAAGTTAATGTTGATGAAGTATTAAAATACATAGTTGAGGGAATTGAATTAAAGGAGCTAGAGCTTGAGGAAGCTTTTGAAGAGATGCTCTCACAGAAAGAGCTAAGGACCTACGTTCTTGGAGAGGAATCTGAGGAGAGTATCGAGAAAGCTCTAAGTAGTATTGAGAAAGAGTTTGCAACAACAGGTAAAGAAGATAGAGAGAAGGTTAAGATAGGAATATTATCGAGCGGTGAGGAAGAGAAGAATAAGAGTGATGAGAATCCGGCACACCAGACTTGATGAGGAAGGGTATCCTATCTGACTTACTCACAGTACTTAACGATCTTAGCAAGATTATGTTGCTCTAACATCTTCACAAGCTTGATAGGTACGTAACCATCATACTCCTTCATTAGATTCTTAATGAGAAGTAGAACATATAGTGGAGCTCTCACAATTATCGTTCTCCTCCTCTTCTTCAAGAATCCATCCAACACAGTTATCTTAATCTGCCTCTCTTGAAATAATTTTGATATAAGTTCCTCCTTCTTAACTTTAAGAATATTCTCAAGCTCTTCATTTCTCCTCCTTAAACTTATTATCTCCTCCTCATACTTACGAATCTTCTCTAAAAGCTGCTTATTCTTCTCTATTAACTCTTTAACATTTTTACCTAATGTTAACGATATTTCAAACTTATCTATTAAATAATCTATCGAGTTCTCTATCTCCTTACTTAAACTACTCTTATATATTATCTCTATTAGTTTAGGATCTCCTTCAAGAATAGTTCTTATTAACATGTTTCTTATAGCATTATTTATTTTTGATTGAACAATAATATATTTCAACTTTCCATTAGATTCTCGTAAATTCTTAAAAAAGAATTCAAGTATTTTTCTATCAACGTTATCTATACTAAATGTCCTTGTAATAATGTTTGAATTATCGTGAGATACTTTCTCTATTTTTTCGGCATTTCCTTCAGCTATGTTTTTCATATTTTTGAAACTATATGATGAAAATTTCATTATAAAGTTGAATAATTTTCCTGCTATCTCTCCATCTATTATGAACTTCTCTCCTAGAAGTAGGGGAGCTATCTGTGAAAGCTCATATAAGATTATCTTAAATAGTTTAGCTATCTCTCTCCTACGATATACTCTATATGCTTCATCTGTTAATAATATTGTTGGAGAGTTCAATCTTTCAGCTATTATTGTTGATAGATTTCCTATATTCTCCTTATCTGATATTGTAGGTATATATATGATCTTTATGTTAACATTCCAGAATACTGCACTTGCTATTGCTATTCCTATTCCTATAGCTTGTGTAACACCTGTGCTTAATTTTACGATACTTGTAGAAGATAGGTATCTAGATAATGCATCTACACAACATCCAGCTACTATAGGTATCATATTAATGCAACTATAAATAAACTGCTCAACCTCAGAATCAGAGAAATCCATATTACGTCTATGGTGAGGAATCTTAAAAATGTTTTGAAAAAGATATCAGCCTAGGCTGAAGTCTTCATGCTATCTGATTCGCCTGGGCTCATCATCAGGTTCTGGATTAATCACAGCATTTTAACCAGTATCTCGCACTATACTCAGCTATCCTACGATCAGCATATGTTGCAACTATGCTACCACACTTCCTACACTTAACATGATAGAACACTAGCTCCCTACCCTCAATATTTATCTTCTCTTCAACTATCTCAAAACTCATACACTAAGAATTATCAACACCTAACTTAAAAATATGCATGTGGTAGAGTACCTAGTAGTAAGATGTCCAAAATGCGGATCAATATCAGCAATGAAATATGGAGCAAAAACACATCAGTGCCCATATTGTGGCTACCTAATGAGGTTAGAAGAAGTACAGATAATACATAGAGCAAGATCAGGAAAAGAAGCAAGAGAAATCATAAAAAGACTAACAACACCAAGAGGATTAAAGAAAGAACAACAATAGTAAACATTTAAGTAAGAGTAGAAACTAGGAATAACATAGTGAAAATAGCTGTAAAGCATGTTGGTCCAATAGAAACGTTAGTAGTAATCGAGAGTGAACGTCCCACTCCACATTACGAGCTTTCTCTTAACAAGAATATGTTAATGATTGGTAGATCAGGTTCCGGAAAATCTACACTAGTTCTAATATTACACTTCTTACCTTTCATACTACTTAACAATATTGCCAGATCTGGCTATATAACAAACATATTGGACAAGTATTTTCACATATATTGTAGAGAAGGTTCTCAGATAGACATAATCTT
The DNA here is from genome assembly GCA_013153895.1 of Thermoproteota archaeon. GTDB lineage: Archaea > Thermoproteota > Thermoprotei > Thermoproteales > Thermocladiaceae > JAADER01. The sequence goes on from JAADDN010000089.1 coordinate 20,770, forward strand.
ACCTCTCTCAGATATACTCTCAACAGAGCATATTGAGTCAATAACAGGATTAGCATACGACCATGCATTAAAAAAGTATCCTTACGTTAGAGTTAGACTAAGATACATAGGAAAAACAGTAGAGTGTTCATCAGAAAACTCATGGAGTATCGATATCTATCTTGAGACAAATAAAGGAAAGTTAGTAAAGAAAGACTTACCGTTTGATACTTGGAGAGATATAGTAATCAATGTCTTTAGAAAAATCTCAAACATAATTACAGTACCTTATCTGTACCTAGCAAAAGTAAAAGAATATACACTAACAATACTAACAAATATTGAAAAAATGTTAACAAGAAATGAAGATAAGTATAACTTTCTCAATGAATTAAGGCTTCTTATACTTACAAGATTACCATTTATGAAACCTATCGTGATAAGATCATTTGAAAATCTACGTGAGATCTTAGAGTCAATTTATGTAGATCATAGTTTAACCTTACTGAAAGATATTACGGATAGATATTCTCACATAGAAATTGATAAAGATTACTTCAAAATATTGATTAAAGGAGACGGTCTGATAGATATCGATGCATGCTCTACAGGAGAACTTGTATCAATGTTATTAGAATCTGCACTAAACATATGCGAAAGTGCTATACTCAAAGAACTTAGTATTTCTGATAATCATTATATAGTTATTGATGATATCTTTTATGGATTAACATATAGAGATCTGTATCATATTATAA
>JAADDN010000177.1 GCA_013153895.1 Thermoproteota archaeon
GTTTTCTCCTCTAATACTACTAGCTAACTCGTATAGTGATCTTATAATCTTTATATCTTCATCGTTTAGAAATATATGGCATTTCTCAATAAATTTTTCAAGAGCATCATCCGGATCTATTTTCTCAACTATCTCAGATTCATCTGCTATTAGACCTACATCTTCGTATGATAGACCTAGAATTGAGTCTGCTATAAGCTCGGCTTCTTTATCAAGTTCGCTTATAACCTTTGACAAATCTTTACCGGACTTTCTTGATATTAAAGACTCGCTTCTCCTCATTAGTATGCGATTTAACGTTATTAATGCTGCTCTCGGGCTTGATGAAGCCCTCTTAGCTATTAATGTGAGAAGTAAGGGTAGAGCTCTAGGTTCCTCCCCGATCTTATCATAATACTCAAGTAGTTTCCTTCTTAAAAAGGCTATTAACTCGTTATGAAACTTTATCTCCTCATCTGAGGCCTTAATGACTCGTGCCTTAAATTTGCAGTCAGTAAACACTTTTCTTTTTTCATAAATCTCGTTTACATCAATTTTAGTTCTCCTAAATACTATAGAACCAACTATAGTTCTATAGAAGTCGATGGTATCAAGTTCTCTAGCAGAACCCTTTAAGTAGATGTCTACTAGTTTTATTCTTTCAATATAATCTTCTACTTTTCCTCTATGAGGGGTTGCAGAGAGAAAAATAACGTTAGCACCTTGTTTTCTAACTAATGCACTGACTAGCTTGTACCGTTGAGTCTCTCTATTTCCGATTTTTCCAACTCTGTGAGCCTCATCGACAACTACTATATCCCAACTTACTTTAAGAATCTTATTTGCGTTGTTTTCTCTTTTCAAAAAGTCTATTGATGCTATATATATACCGTGTGGAAACCCCTGTACAAGATATTTGTCAGTAGTATTTCTTTCAAGTTTATACACGTTGATGTCCGGTATAAAACCAAAGCGCTTTAACTCAGATACCCACTGATGGACAAGCGTTCTGGGTACAAGTATTAAAGTTCTCTTAGCTTCGCCTAATTCATGTAAGTACTTTATGACAAGTATAGCTTCAACAGTTTTTCCAAGACCTATCTCATCTCCTATTAATACACGTATCGGTCTTCTTGATAAGATTCTCGATAGAAGCTCAACCTGATGTGCATATGGATGTAAAGGCTCATCTGGGCTCTCACAATATCTCAAGATTAGAAAGTATGGATGATAACGAAATCCGTGAATAATAGTCTTAACAATTCTCGCTATGTTGCCAAGTATGTTAGATACCATATAATTGTCTAAATGCCTTTGCAACACTTAGCACTCCCCAATACTTTTCTATCTCATACAAGTTAATAAGCTTTGAAAACCAAAACAGTACCTCAAACTCTGGTAGATTGATTGTCAACTTAATTAGAGATTCAACACTTGAACTTTCGTTAAGAAACTGTCTAATACCTGAGAATAATATGATCCTTCTAAATACTTTATCGATACTATGAGGATCATCACTACTTAAAATTATAGTGTTTCCCTTGTCCTCATATTCTGCTCTCAATCCCCTTAATACCCATACGATATCACCTTTTCTTACCTTAGCCTCAAATAGAGGTCTACTTCTAGGGCTAGGTAGGAAAAGGTAGAATCTTGCTATATCTACTTGACGATCTTTCCTGACTTTTTTCGAGAAAACTATTGTTCTAAAGACCATTAGCTCGCCGGATAATATCTGGGTTCGCACATAATAATCTTATCTTCAGCATGTCAATATTATTCGTACAGGACATATTCGAGAAATTGTTCAAGCTCCCTCTTTTCAACTTCGCTAAAACTTGGTGTTGTAAGAAACGTACCATCTCTAGGTCTGAGAACTAGTTCTATATGCGAGTTAATATTCATTACAGGATACCGTGTAACTAAACTTCTAATAACGGCTAAAAAATCGTCTATATACACATTCTCCACGTTTATCACAACGTTCGACTTTCCTTTACCTACTAGGCCTTCTAGCTCTAAGCTGAACTTTCCATTAGAGACTACTACATCCTTACCAAACTTGGTAAGTATCTGAAGCGGCTTTAGATACAGCTTATCAATTCTAAGAACTATCTCCTTAACTTTGGAGCCAGGAGGGGGTACACCTCTTATACGCTTTTCACTTTCAAGTGACCTTACTCTAATGACTACTCTAGAACTGTCAAGTACTCTATTCTCACAATCCCTTACCTCTATTGTGGTGACGTACTCTCCCGGCTCTGATGGTGCTTTTATTTCCCATATTAGTCTTTCCTCGCTAAAGTTGTCATTTATGCTTAATTTAGTCTTATCTAGCTTGCCCATTGATACTGATAATTCTACATCTCCGATAAATGGTCCCATACGACTTACAAACACTTTAATATGAATATTCTCTTCAGGAGAAGTTTCAATGAAAGTCTTCTCGAGCTCAAGCTTAACCAGGGCGGTCCTCACTGTCTTTACGATTGGAGCGGTCTTGAGAATTTCCATATCAAATTTCTCAATATCTTCTAATACAGCATCGATAGGAATAAGATCGTCATTAATCTTAATATAATACTCTATGATCTTTCGAAGGCCTCCTACAACTATCTCATGTTTTTTCAATTTTTTCATCTGCTCTATAAGTGCTATCTTCCACGGCAATACCATACAGTCATCATGGATTTTATCAGGTAATAGTTTCTCTCCTTCAGCTACTTCAGGCACATCTTTAAACGATTCTATAGATCCTTCATAGATTCTCTTATAGTATACTCTGTCCCCGCATCTGAGTCCTATATCCAGTTTTTCGAGACCCTCAGATAAAGCCTCGATTATCTTATTCTTTGGAACAGCTGGTAGTATAGGATTCGAATAAAAGTAATCAATAATATCACTAATAAATCTTTCTCTATCCCCATTAACTATATCAACACCAATACATCTTAACAGATATTCGAGAGTATCAAAATCAATATCAAATTTAACTTTATCAACGCCAATATCTGATAATGCTTTCTCAACAGATACTAATAATGCCTCAGCTGGAATTAGTCTTACCTCTCTTACAATATTTCTCCTAGAAGTTTCGTCGAAAAAGGGATATGCTACCTTATCTAACATTGTAACAATGTACGTGAGCAAATTCTGTAGTATTGTATTACGATAGTTATTGAGCTTCTCGCCCATCACGCGTTTAATCATTGAATATTCTTCGGAAGACGATGAAGCTGGTATGTACTTATCTAATTCACGCTCAACCTCATTACACGCTATAACCTTCTTTGCAGTATCTAACACAATTCTTACCTTCTCTACCTTACTGGGCGATAATACATATACAGTATTTTTATATATTCTTTCACCATTCCTCTTACTGTATATTACTTCGAGCAATTTTTTCTCCCTATCCGAAGATCTATCCTCTTCAGGTATATCAATACAGGTATATACTATGTATGCCTTTTCATCGTAATCTATAGGTTCGCAGCTTCTGCTTACTACTGAGCGCTGAGCATCGAACACTCTCGGAAGTATCTTTTTGCTTTTTCTTCTTTGAACATCTTCCCTCGATTTTACTAGAAGCTCGCGTATATACTCGTGGACTATCTCCCATGCCTTATTATCATCTACATATCTTGCCCTTTCTTCGACATATTTAATCGGAGTAACGTATATGGTAAACCATAACCTACCCGTTGTCTCATCTCTTACAACATAGATCAAATTCTCATTAATCCATCTTATAGTATCAGTAATATCTTTTGGATAGATGCCTCTTGCTCGAAATGAGGCTGGTTCATAGACCATTAAGGAGAGCTCTTTTTCGTTAGGAAATGGTAGGGATTTGGGATGGAGAACACCGCCATACACGAAAGTCTTGACAAATATTGATAATGCAGTTATCTTTGCTAACCATGGATTATCTGCTTTACGGGTTCTTTCCTTAATATCTGTATCAACAACCTGTTTAAAGCTCTCATATATCCCTTTAAGGAGTAGTTCTTTTATACATTCTTCAGTTACATCTATATGCCAGGGAGCTATTAAATCAAAAACTTCATTAGAACGTAATACTATCTCTCTTAAGACTATCCTACTAATTCTAACAAGATCTCTTGTTCTTTGTAACCCTTCATGCTTATCTAATATCTCAAGTAGCGTCTCTACGTACTTAGGGTGGAATGGATATGTATCCAATATCCTGTTAATAATATCCCTATACCCTGGTCCAAATATATGCTCGTTATCCTTATAGACAATACTAAGATACTCATAAACTTCCTTTGCCTTTTCACGATCTATTTTCTCGAATAGTCTTACCCTTAGAAGTGCTGGTATGTCTCGAGGAGCTATTGGCGATACATAATGAGTAGTCTGCCTATGTACTATTCTAAACAGGTTCTCAATAGTTCTCCTAATTACATCATAGGCAGGCTCCACCAATACTCTATTCTCATTTCTCTCAGCAGGTAACGAAATAATTAAAATTACATTATGAGACAATTCAACAGCATTTACTAGAGAAGCTATGAAACTCTCTATAGCATAGGCGTATCTCCGAAGATTCTCATCTCCAGAGAGAACTAAGCGTTTAATATACTCAGCTATTTCGTCAATTAATATAACAACCTTCTTACCTCTAAATAGCTCAAGCAACTTATCAACCTCAGGCGGCGTTAAAGTAACGTCCTTATCTTTCATCATCGCATACATTCCCAACGCGTGAGCTACATACCCCCACAATGTCTTGACACAGTACGCACCAACTTCTAACGGACTACTTGGACTTGGAGCTAGAGCTGAGTAAAAACCATCAATAACAATTACATTAATGGAATCTCCTCGAACTACTTCAGATAACTCCTCGACAATTCTCCTAACTTTATCATAATATTCCACCTTCTCAGGTACAGCAAGTAGAAGTGAGCGAGGACTACTAAGAGCATGATATATAGTCACTAAAGTATGAGTCTTACCACCCCCAAAGTACGCCGTTAAAACTAGTATCTTCTTGCCTCCTTCTCCTTTAACAACATCAATTATATTCTCTAAAACACCTAGCAGTTGTTCTGTAACTAAAGTACGTTTGAAAAACTCGCTAGGGTTAGTATAGATCTCATGCTCCTTACCTAAGACAACACCTCCAAGAGACGGTGCCAACTTAGTATCTAACGAAGCATCAAAGAGATCCTCTCTAGCCTTATTTTCCCCCGAAAGCACCATAGCTTACTATCTCTCATCACTAGTCTGCATATACCTTAATATACCTTCCCTCTCCTTTAAACCCAAGACCTC
>JAADDN010000174.1 GCA_013153895.1 Thermoproteota archaeon
AACCCGCTCAAGAGAGCATGATGAAGTTATGAAGAAATACGGACTAGATAGACACTCTGCCTCAGCATACCTAATAACCCTAAAAGGCATAAAAAGATATAGAACGATACAGAAAGCTACAGTTTAATGTTACTGCCCCTTAGCAGAACAATAGCTTCTCAATCTCTCAACTTGTCTATCAAGATTACCGTCCTTCTTCTGTTTATGAGAACTAACTCTGGCGTAGATAACCGCTCTTACCTCTGATGGTTTAATCCCTGATAATATCCTCCTTATCTCACTTTCTGGTATCATCCAAAACCTACCGACACGGATAGCACGTATCTTCCCCTCCTTAATCCATTTCTTAACACCACTAACACTAATGTTGAGAAGCTCAGCAACCTCCTTAGTACGATAAAGCCTCTCACCCATCCATAATACCCCTAGTATTCTCTAGTAACTATAGTAGCTAAAATAGCTTAAAAACCTTTACCTAGCGAATAGTCTTAGTCATTGATTTTACAATATACTCTGCTGTAGCTTTTGGAATTTCAACAACAAGGTAGTCCAACGCATACTGCATACTATCTATATAATCAAAAAGTTCCTCGATATTTATCCCTATTGATGTGTCTATCTCTTTCCAATTACTACGATACAGCATAAGATAATAGAGAATTACTGATAGCAATGAAGAACCATACTCATCTACATCCACATGCTTCTTTCTCGAAGAAGATAATACTACATTATAGTCTCCGATAACTAGGTCTGCCATATCGAACGCTAACTTAGCATGTATACTGTATATATCGTTCTCGTATTCTACTTCTTTGGTCGGCATGTATATCCCAATAAGTAGTTTAGCGAGAGAAATTATTTATTTATCGCACTCTATAGCGTTGTAGAACCGTTTTAGTTTTTGTCTACAATTATTATATTTTTACTTGGAATTACCGTAATTCTAGATTGATTTTAAACTAAAAGTATATTAGGGGAAATTATCATACTGTACTAGTGGTGGGAACATGCGTATCTATCTAATACCTAAGCACTCAATAATAGTTTTATCAGATAAAACATACATGGTACACGGAAACTATCTACCATTCAATAATGAGCAGAAATGGGTATACCTAGGCAATATATTCACTACACCACTACCGATGCTCGAAAAATATATGAGAAAACTTCATTTCGATGCTGTAAAGAAGGATGGTTTTGCTAGGTATGTTATAAGGACAATTGCTAGTATGAGAGAAGGTGACATTGCTATTGTTAAAAAAGGTAATTGTACCATTGACGTATATCGTATAGGTAAGATGAGGCTGTATAAAGCCTACTACCCGCCGGATGAGTATATCGAGGAACATAGGGAGGATTATGAGATACCGAGCTATGAAGAGTACTATGTGGAGCTGGAGTATATTGGTTCTAAGCAGATAGATAAGAATCTGTATAATAAGTTAAAAATAGGTAGAGCCATATCTGAGGTAAAAAACAGGGATAACTATAGAGCTCTTCTGGGTGAAATAAGTGAGATGGAGGGCAACTCTAGCTGAATTCGATGAACCTGTGGGCGAGTTAGAGATAGATATTCGGAGGAGAGATATCCCTGTTAGTGTATCTAATAACGATATCGAGTACGCGTTCTTTATGCTTAAACAACTGCTTGACATGTACTTTGACCTATCTCCGTGGAATACTGCTAGGCCGTCGCTTGTACGTCGGCTTTTCAGAGTAGGTGCTGATGGGAAGCGGAAAACAGATTGTCCTCATTGCGGTATTGCGGTTATAGATGTTAAGTACGAGCTTCTAGAATATATTGTAGGTGCATTGAGTAGTGTTATAGAGGCGTATAGGGATAAGGAGATTGATGATAATTTCTTGATTAAATACATGGATTTGCTTAGGGAGAGCTCCTATAATGGTGTACGAATAATACTTGTGTATAGTGGAGACGTTTATGCTACGATAACGTATAGGTATAACCTTAAGGATGAGCCGTTCACGAAAAGCTATGCTAATATAATTATACCTGTAGATAATACTGGTCTCGAAAAAATGGCTAAAATAGCGGAATCACTTGATAAAGTATACAGTATAACGCTTAGCACGAACGAGTTCTTCATAATATATAGCAGTAGTAAGACAGAAAACATACAGAGACCAAGGCATGTCACAGAGATTAAGCCTGAAATAGTGCTCGACCAGTACCCAGAGTATGTGCGTAGAACTATCTATAGATACGTTGTGAACCCGTTGAAGAATAGAGTAAAATACGCATTGAGAAACATGCTGTTAATCGGGCCTCCCGGTACGGGTAAGACAACCTTGGCTAAGGCTATCCTTAAGGCTGTAGGGTATGATGAATGCATTTATCTAACTCCCTCGAAGTACCGTATTAAATGGTATGGTGAAAGCGAGAGAAGAATAGATAGGTTGCTACGTAGAGCGAGGAAGGCTAGGCTACCTATAATTATTGATAATGCAGAGTTCTTGGGGAGCAGAGAATCTTTTGATAAAACAGTAACGTATTATGGAGTATCGGGTGAGGTATCGATTCTACTAAACTATATGGATGACAACACAGAGCCTGTAGTCATAATTGCTAATAATGTTACCTCGATAGACCCAGCTATTCTGAGAAGCGGTAGGGTTGACGTTATTATAGCGATGCTTTACCTAGACAGAGAGTACGCCGAAACTGTTCTTGCTAACCTAGAGAAGAAATACTCTATAAAGATACCGGCGGAACACAAGAAGCTACTGCTCAAAAAAGCTGTGCTGCATACTTCTGCGGAGCTCGATACTGCTGTACGCTTGTACGCCTTGACCGGCGATATAGATGATGCCGTTAAGTACTTGGACGGTATAGATGTTACTTCTAGAGTATCGGATGCGAAGAGATACTTAGAAACACTATCGAGACTGGAAGGAGTTAAGATAATTATACCTAGAATCGTCGATGCTGATGTGGAAACAGCTAGTGTGTATCAGTAGTGGGTACACGAGCTGTTTTTAATATTATTACAGCATATTTCATAGCTTGGTGGAAGAATGAGTATCGAGAATTTCGTAGATACAGCTATAAAGCACGTTGTGAAACATTACAGTGTAGAGCTATCGTGGAGCGAGGAGCAATGGTGTGATGTTGAAAACCGTTTCCCGCCCTAGGTCATTGTAGGTCTCTGTAGGGCGGTTCATCACGGTTTCTCTCCGCCAGAAGCGTTAAGCCCCCAGCGGAGGTCACCAAGTATTCATTATCCTCAGCAAAGTTTATAATTGTTTTGGATATATATCCTAATTGGTGCATTAGGTGGAGCTACCGAGATACATTACGATAAGCTTAGAATTTCACACCGACGATGAAGAAGCTAGAGCAGTTCTAACTACCGCTTGGTTCTCTAAGCTAGTTGCTCATAGAGCACTAAGACTAGTTAAGGAGAATGAAGTATTAGCTGACCTTTCGGAATATAAGTTCCTTAAAGTAATGAGGAGTAAATGCTATGATATACTACCTAACCGTAGGTACGTAGATGGTATGCTAAAACTTATTTACTCTACACTTAAGTCTGCTAGAGCACTTAGAGTTGACATAGAAAAAGTGGAGCTTAAGCAATGGCTCTTATTTCAAAGTGATGGAGAACGAGGATATGCTAGAGGCAACATGAACATAAGACTCATTAATACTCACCATGTAAGAGTGCTTACGCTAGATTATGACAGGAAAACAAGGTACGTTGAACTAAAACTTGCTATTCCTAAGGGATGGAGAAAACTAGTAGAGGTTCTAGTTGAAAAGGCTACTAAAGGATTGATAGGTTACCCTGCTAGGATAATCGTTAAAGACTATGGTATAGGCAAACGTGGTCTCCACATACATGGTGAATTGCAAATTATGATACCTTATTCATTATATTTGGAAGTTATGAGGAGGTATGATAAGCCTAGAGGAAATAATGTTGCTGGAGTGGATGTTAATGTTGATAGATTAGATGCAGTAGTAATAGACATATACGGAAACTTACTTTCCTACAAGACTTTCTGGTTAAAGAACTCCACATTTATGGGTGTTAGGAGGAAACGTTCTTGGAGTCTAATAGGAGAGCAGATACACGCTCTCCTTAAGTGGCTCTACAGCCAAGGAGTTTCAGTAATTGGTTTAGAGAATCCAGAAATAATTGGTTACTTAAGATACTATTGGATAAGAAATGGGGAGAGAAAGGGAAGAAAGTGGAACTGGAAGGTATCAATGTTCCGCAACTCAATCATAGAAAAAATAACATGGAAAGCACCATTATACTCCATGAAGACTATCTATGTGAACCCTAGAAACACAAGTAAGGAAGGAGAAAAGATAGGGAAGAGGTTAGGACTAGATAGACATTTAGGCTCGGCATATATCATAGCAAAAAGAGCATTAAAGTACCTACAGAGACCTTAAATGACCTACAACCTAGAAACAGTTGCGAAACCCATATGTCTGTTACACGTTTATACTCTTCCATCCTAGAACTGATGTTGGAGAAGAAGAAAAGAGGAAAATATACAGGGAACTCGTACATCTGGCGAACAAATTGCTTCCAGCTAAGATAAGAGCGAATATTGTTGTAGCACTAGAGTAACTATATGATAAGGACGTAATTACCGTCTTCTAGAACTACTGCTCCGCTATCTTTTTTGAACATTATCCTTACATCTTTATTATCCCTATACACCATGTAGAGCGGAATAACTTTATGAAATACAGGATTTATCTCAGATACAACGATGTGTTTACCAGTACTGACAAACATGGATTCACGTATTCTCTTAGCTTTTAAGCTACCAGCATCTATAATCCATGTCTTACTCGACTTATTCTTTGTTTTCTCAATACTATCTACTAATTCAACACTTTGTTTACGCCTAAGAGATAGTTCAGTAAACGGCGAGGAAGCCATACTTAACACTAGTACTAGAGAGGAAATACCAATTAGACAAAGATTGGCTAATCGGAGGTTTTTCACAGCGTAGTTTATAAGTCCTTGTTTATTGGTATCTGGATGTGTGTCTCTATATCTTAAGAGAGAAACGGCCGGGCTGAAAACAGGTAACGTCATGCCGGAGCCAAGGTATGCTATCCAGCCGAAAGTACCTTGTGCTGAAATTATTTCTATTAATGGTTTCGGAATATCCTCTGAGGGTGTAATCTTGTATAGGATGTAGTCGGGATGCTTCTCTGGTTTCTCATCTATTACGAGCGGTACTAAAGGTATTAATTGATTATAGGGGATTCCCAGATGGAGGAG
>JAADDN010000020.1 GCA_013153895.1 Thermoproteota archaeon
AACATTTATTACACATTCATTAATTTTTAATAAATGTTGGAAATATCTCAGCATCATCAATATTTAGAATAGTAAAATACTGTAACAATAGTATAATAGTGAATAAGACTGTAATGATTGGAGGTTCGTTTGAAGTTTCTAACATTAGTAAGGCATTTAATAATCTCATACTTAGAGTAGTAATATATAGGCAGATACCGAATACTATAGCTCCGATACCTCCAGTACCAACATGTATATTAATGTACGTTTACTCAGGAGGTTCAAAGATAACTAAGCCTATAGGTGTAAACTTCTTTAATAGATGTGTGCTCTTTCCTGGAAAGTATAGTATAAAGGTTGTTATGGAGGGAGAGACTAAGGATGTTGAGAAGCCTGTAAGGTTCTCTATAGATGTAGTATTGAAAGTTTATAGAGAGGTTGTTCATGTTGAGTAAAGACTTACCTACTTATGTTTGCTAGATGACTAACATCGTCTATGGTCACGTTAAGATCTTTATAATCTATGACGAATCTATACACTGATAAGCATTCTGTTCCTGGAGCATCTATTCTCCTTAAAACAGCTATATAATATGCTCTGTAGAACTCTCCAAGATCTTCTTCACGTAGTAGGAAGAACTCCATAAGAAAATTATCTATATCTACATCTCCTAACTGTTCACCATTCTCTATAAATTCTTTTATACCTCTTAAAACTATTTCATGTTCTTTCTCAAATTTTTCTGGAAATGTGAATCTGAAAGTCATGCTTCTTGAGCCTAGTCCAGGTATGTTTACTGTCTCTCTTATCGTTCTCACAGTTTTTCTACTTCTCTAACAATCTTCTTAAGTTCTTCAGCTCCTCTAACTCCTATCTGTTCAGCTTCGGTTACTTTTCCACTTATCTGTACTTTATATATCTTTCCTGTATCTTTATCTGCAAGATATGCTTGAAAATGAACTTCCTCTCCAGAACAGGTTGCTAGACAGCCTAGAGGAGTATGACAGCCTCCTCCGAATGTCTTCAAAAATGCTCTTTCGCATGTTGCTTCTATTGTTGTTTCTCTATGTGTGGCTTCTCTCAACATTTTTAATAACTCATGATCATCTTTTCTACATACTACAACTATTATTCCTTGTCCAGGAGCTGGAGGAAGCTCCTCTACGCTTAACCTACTATACGTGATCTCCTCTATCTCTGGCACTGTTCCTCTCAATCTTTCTATTCCGCATTCAGCCAGGACTATCGCATCATATTGACCAGATATGAGCTTTCTTATTCTAGTATCAACATTCCCTCTAATATCTTCAAGCTTTATGTCAGGTCTTATTCTTCTCAAGAACACTCTCCTCCTTATGCTTGATGTCCCAACCTTGGATCCAGGTTCAAGCTCATATATGCTAGGTTTCTCACATTTTCGAACAACAATTACATCATATGGACTATCTCTGGGAGGATAACATGCTAATTCTAGTCTTGGATCTATGCTTGCTGGAAGATCTTTTAAACTATGTACAGCTATGTCAGCGTCTCCTCTAAGTACTGCCTGATTGATCTCTTTCTCAAATATTCCTTTCACTCCTATCATGTATAGAGGTTTATCAAGTATCTTATCTCCTGTAGACTTGAATGTGCGTATTTCGAATTCTATGTCTGGAAATGTCTTCTTTATCCATCTTATAGCTATCTCTGTCTGAACTAGTGAGAGTTTGCTTGGTCTTGTTGCTACTATTATCTTCTTAGGATACATGACCTGTTCCGTACATGTTAAATTAATGTACTTAACATATTTATGTTATGTGATCACGAGAATGTACTGTATAGATGATCACGTATGTGGTGGTCATATACCATTTAGAGAAGATTATAAGCATCTTAGAGAGATTGGGTTCAGTATTGTGATATCGTTAGTAGAAGATTGGGAGTATGTATGCTACGCTAACATGAATCCTCAAGAAGTTATTGAGGAAGCTAAACGTAATGGAATGATTGTGCTCAGGTTTCCTACTAGAGATGGATATGCACCAGATGAGGAGACTCTGCTAAGAATATGTGAAATAATTAGTAATAATGTTAAACAATGTAGAAAAGTGTATGTTCACTGTGTAGGAGGACTTGGAAGAACGCCGACAGTTCTTGCAGCATACCTCATATATAGTAGAGGACTCTCAGCTGAGGATGCTCTTAGAGAGGTTATGAAGGTTAATCCTGAAATGTCTATAACAGAGGAACAATACTATGCTTTGAAGAGTTTTGAACTAATGTTAGGTAAGGAGAAACATGTTAAAAATCTGAGCTAACTCTCTAAATGTAGTGCAGAGAGACGTGATAGAACAAGTATCAAAGTATAGAGATTGGGTAGCAGAAGTGTTGATGAGAATGATAGAGATACCGACAGTAAACCCTCCTGGTGAGAAGTATTTAGAATTCTGTAACTATGTTAAGGATGTTCTAGAGAGGGAAGGTATTTCCTCAGAGATCGTGAAGGTTCCTGATGATTATGTTAGAAAGTTCATTCCTGAGTATGCTGATCATCCTAGGTATATTCTCATAGCTAGGATAGGTAAAGGAAGACCAGTAATACATTTTAATGGTCATTATGATGTTGTTCCTGGAGGTACAGGTTGGAATGTTACTGAGCCATTTAGACCTAAGTTAGTTAACGGTAGAATTTATGGGAGAGGAAGTACAGATATGAAGGGTGGTATAGCATCTGCAATCTTAGCATTGAAAGTTCTGAAGAATTTTGAGAATAATCTTAACTGTACTGTAGAGCTTGCTCTAGTTCCTGATGAGGAGATTGGTGGTGAGACAGGTACAGGATATCTTGTAAATGTGATGAACGTGAGACCTGACTATGTCATAGTTTGTGAACCTACTGGTCTAGATACCATACTGATAGGTAACAAGGGTGTTCTATGGCTAATGGTTGATGTGATAGGTAAACAAGCTCATGCATCAACTCCCTGGCTTGGACTTAACGCATTTGAGATAGGTGTAAGATATGTATGTAATATTCTTGATGATCTGAAGAAGATGACTGAGTCTAAGATAAGCAAGTATGAGTATGATGATGAGAGGAGTAAGAGAGCTACCATAGTCCTGGGAGGAGATGTACGTACTTGTGGTAAGGTTAACATGGTTCCTGGAATATTCTCCTTCTCCATAGATAGGAGAGTCATTCCTGAGGAGAATATTGATGATGTTGAGAGAGAGCTCTATACTTATCTTGAAGATAAGGCTAGAGAGATGGGTATCACAATATGTATAAGAACGTTACAGAAGTCTCCACCTGCTTTAACAGATCCTAACATAGAGCTTGTTAAAGTATTAGAGAAGAATATAGTTGAGATAGCTAGAACAAATGTGAGAAAAGTAGTATGTAGTGGAGGCCTAGACACAAGATACTACCAAGCGAAAGGTATTCAAGCAGTCACATATGGTCCTGGAGAGATAGAGCTTGCACATCAAGCAGATGAGTATGTAGAGCTTGATGAGGTTGTTGAGATAGCTAAGATATATGTAGGAACTATCCTAGATCTATCAGTGAGTAGAAGATGAGCATACAGAAGAAGCCTCTAAAAGATTTCGAGTTCTGTGTAGAGAACATTCTAAACAATCTTGACTATATACTATCTAGGATAGGTGTTAAGCCGGAGGGCAGAGAGATTGAAAGTCTCTTGAGGACTCTTAGAAATATAGTTGAGAAGTTCAGGGAGGAGGAATTGAAGAATAGGAACCTTCATAGGTTGACAGATAAGATACTTGACGAGTTCACTAACATAGTTAACACGATAACCAAGGTCATTGATGAAGTTGAGAAGAGTGATAAAGATGTTCAGCTTATTGAGAAGCTTGAGAAGATTGTTGCATCATGTGTAAGAATGCTTAGTAGAGTTGATGTTCTAAGTTTAGAGATAGAGGAGTGTAGTGAGATGAGGTGGTGGAAGGATAATTATGAGAAGATAAGATCAATAGTGTACTATCTAATATGGCTTACGTACTTCCTACTTATGTACATTCTCTATGAAGCTTATAGAGGTAGTAATGGTTCTGAGAACATTATTGAGGAGATATATAAGAGGTCTGACATCATGAAGCTTATTCATAGAGCCTTGATGAGGTAGGTCGTGTTGAAATATTCTACAGATTCTATATATCGTGTATGAGTATCAGAGTAGGAGTAGAGCTACTTCCTACAGGAAAAATAGACAAAATTGTTGAGCTAGCATGCTTATCAGAGAGTATGGGACTAGACTCAGTATGGGTAACAGATCATTATTATAATAAGAATGCTTACATAATTCTAACATTAATATCTCAGAGAACTAGCAAAGTACTTCTTGGGATAGGTGTAACAAATCCATACGTTGTTCACCCAGCCTGGACAGCAGGAGCAGCAGCCACGCTCCAGGAAGCATGTGGTGGCAGGTTCATTCTTGGTATTGGTGCTGGAGATAAGACTACTCTAGAGAGCATAGGTATAGAGAGGAAGAAAGCTCTCAGAGCAGTGAGAGAATGTATAGAAATAATTAGGAGATTACTAAACTGTGAAACAGTAACATATGATGGAGAGATATTCAAGTTAAGAAATGCTAGACTAAACATAAAGACTAGCATTAGAGTTCCAATATATGTTGGAGCTCAAGCACCAAAAATGCTACAACTAGCTGGAGAGATTGCTGACGGAGTAATAATAAATTCCTCAGATCCTGAAATAGTTAGAGAAGCTATAAGAAATATAGAGGTAGGTGCTGAGAAGACTAATAGAAAGATCGAGGATATCGATATAGCAGTATGTACATGCTTCTCAGTAGACGAAGATGAGAAAAGAGCAGTAGAGTCAGCTAAGATAGTAGTAGCATACATACTAGCAGGATTAAGTAGAGAAGTAGCAGAGAAACTTGGAATAGATCAGGAAACTATAGATAAGGTAAGACAGAGCTTAGAGAAAGGTAGTATTGATGAGATTCGTAAAATAATAACAGAGGAGCATGTATCTAAGCTAGCGATAGCTGGAACACCTGAACAATGTATAGAGAAGATTATGAAAATGATAAAAGTAGGAACAAGACACATAATACTGGGATCACCATTAGGACCAGATAAGAAGAAGGCACTAGAGATAATAGGAAGAAAGATAGTACAAGCTCTTAAGGAAAAGATTTAAGACCCCACGCACGACCTAACCAACAGATAGCCGGGGTGGCCGAGCCAGGCCCAAGGCGCGGGACTTGAGATCCCGTCCCCGTACAGGGGGCGTGGGTTCAAATCCCACCCCCGGCGCCA
>JAADDN010000079.1 GCA_013153895.1 Thermoproteota archaeon
TAAAGCTAGTATATTCATCCTCTGTGGTAAATGCCTGTTTTAGATCTCTCACAAGTGAGATAGCTACTGGCTGTGGGCCCGAGTCTACATACCTTAAAGCTAGCATATTGATGTGCCTATGTTTACGTATGTTGTCTAGGAATTCTTGTGGTATTGCTCCACGACACTTATTCACTATGAATATTATCCTGTTAGTACCGTAGTACCTTGGTAGTATGTTAATTGCATAGTGCAATATGTGTCTCATAGCTACAAGGTCAAAGTCAGATACTGCGATAATGGTATCAGCATATCCTAACAATAGAGCAGGATACTCACGGTCGAGTATGGTTTTAGGCAACATTGCTGGTAAGTCAAGTATTGTAACTATCCTCCTACTCCTTCTTATGGGTTCTAGAAAACGTGTAAGTTTTTCTTCAACTACTTCATCAATAACTACATTACCAATACCTGGAGGTACATAGACTAGGTGTGGATTAAGTTCGATAACTATCTCCTCTGGCTCAGCAATGTCCTGTAGCCAGTTTACGAAACCGCGATCTGTAGGTATCTTAACGTTATTATAGATAAGTGAGAGTACTGTGGACAGATACGGATTATCGTAGGATAGGTCGATCAGTATTGTAGGTATCTTCTCTTGAGAAAACAAGTGTGCTAACACTATGGCGATAGTTGTTTTTCCTGTACCTCCTTTGTCTGCGCTAAACGTTGCTATTATGACCATATCTCGATCATGTATGTATTATTGTTGAATGTTTTAACGTACAGGAAACCACAGTTAGTAAATACATTCTTGAAATTACCACATGAACATAATAGTTGATTATTGCGATATACGTAGATTAGCGAGTTTGGTATTATGCTTCTAAGGAAGCTACATATTCTAGCACAGTTATTTGTCGCCAATATCTCGATAAGCTTCAGATTGTCGAGATATGGTATTAACATGTGTGTTACATGGCTTGGTACTGGGGCTATCCATGTTCTAGCCATGAGTATTATGGCTATAATCGTTAGGAAGAGTAGAACTGCTGTAAACATGTCAATGTTCTCCCACATGATTCTACATTCTACTCGACTAGTCTTAGCCTAGTAAAGACATTGTGCATACGATGCTGCATACGATGCTACTCTTCGCACAGGACGCAGTTCATATGTTGTTGGCAGTAGTCTCACTACTAGCTATCGCACTATTCGCATTTGGTCTCGAGAACCATAGGAAGGGTCAGCATGAGAGGGGTACAGCATACATAGTTGCATCTATGATCATTGTAGCTGTTGCTTATACTGTAACATGGGCACTACAGCACGTATCGCCTAGTAGTAAAACAATTTCACATACAGCGTTTGTCACTGTAGCACCTACATCCTGCACATACATGTTTACTAAGTGTACCATAGCTGTTACAGTAGTAACAGGAAGCTCTAAGAGCAATGTTACATATAGCATAGATTGGGGTGATGGTTCTACTACTAGCGGAGTCTGTCACTCACGTATCTGTATAATAGCTCATGACTACACTAAAGGTAACTATACTATCCATGTAACAGTAAATGGGAGAACATATACAGTTAAGGTACATGTATATGAGGTAAAACCAAACATCAAGCTTAGTGGAATCGGCTGGTTCCTCAAAGCAATTATCTCAGGACTAATACATGGTATAGAGCTAGTCATATCATGGCTAGTATCTGGCTTTACCACTATAGCAAATGTTCTACATATAACAGACCTCGTTAAAATGTGCCTAATGTTGTTATGGTACGTACCGACGCCGAATCAGTTACCCGCAATGTCTACAGTATACGCAATGATACTATACCCATGGGGCATAACCGCACTATGTATAGGCGCCATAGTGAACTTCCTCCTAAACTTCAAATACTTCAGCCATGACCCTAGGAGACTAGCACTGCAGTGCCTAGAAGATATTGCTGTTGGTCTAATAATAGCACTGTTAGGACCATATCTCTACCTAGCATTTGCACATATTTTCAATAATATGACTGACATGGTTCTTGATCCAACAGCTATTGGTGCCATCGTTGGGATATGGCTAACAGTGATTGTTACATGTCTAGGGCTTGGTACGGTATTTAGCATATTTGGTACGTTGGCTGGAATATTCTTTGCAACACCACTAATAATGATGCTTATTCTCCTAGGAGTAGCCGTTCTAAGAGCATTACTGTTGGCTGGAATATTCACCATATTTCCAATAATTGGAGCCTTCTGGATGATTCCTCCCCTCAGGAGATGGGTATCAGAGCCACTCATAGCCGTACTATTCGGACTAATGCTATGTGGTATCCTTGAAGCATCAATGATAGAGCTAGCTGGAATACACCTCTACGAGACAATTGTACTAGGAGTAGGTTCTAGTAATATTGTAGCAACGTTCGTATATACTATAGGTATCATAATCATGCTACTATTAGCACCACTAGTACTAATATTCCTAGTATCTAGAGTAGCAATCGGACACGGACTAACCACTACACTAGCAGAAGTGACCGGCAACATAACCACGACAATATCAAAAATACTATCAAGAGCAGGAATAGACCTATCAAAGACTAGGATAGCAACAGCAATAGAAAGAATAGTACATGCAAGACAAGCCAAAATAGACGGATATAGGATAGGTACGGGTAGTAGCACAGCAACAACATCTGAAACCGTGAGAGACTTCGTAAGAGAATGGACACGACAGACAGCATTCAGCTACCACCCAACAATTACACGTCTCGAATTAGCTTCCTCAAAACTTAGAGACAAGATTAGTAGAGGAATAGAAAAGGTAGATAACATAGTATGGAGAAAGACTAAGGGAATAGTCTCAATACGTGACGCCCTATCAAGCTTTGCACGTGGAGTAGACGTAGCGACAAAAGAACTTACAGGAATAGCACCATTCAAAGAACTAGCAGGAGTTGGAATTACAATAACGCCAGAAGACGTATTGAAAGAGTACTATAGGTACTTAGAACTACGTCATGGAATAAGGAGAGAACAATTAGAGAAATGGGAGAGAGAACTAAGAGGAAGAGAAGCAGGAGGTTAAGAATTCACTCTTCTCCTAATTCTCTAAACATTTTAACAATATTTTCCACATGTTTCTCAACCTCTCTAGGCGAACTCAAATCTACATGATAGATCTCTTCTCCAACAATCTCCTCCAACTTCAGTAGAATATGGAGAGCGAGTCTAACTATGTCGCTGTAGGGTACTCTCTTTCCCTTAAGCTTTCTCAGCTTAATCTGGATCTCATCAAGAATCTCCTTAACATCAGGATCAACACGTATCGCAGACATAGACTACAAATAATTAACAAGTTATTAAATATTTGACACAGAGATAAGATAGGTAGAGAACAGGTAAACAAAAGGTTAACGATATGTAAACAACATATCTCATTCTCTATTAGCAACGAAATATGTATTTACAAGTCTATCACCAACTTATGTTAGTGACCTAATGTTAGAGTACAGTATGCTGATACTAACCCCAGAAGAACTTACCGTTAAGAATTTTGGACCTATAGCGAGGGGAGAATTAAAATTTCAAGATTTTACTATCATATGTGGAGCACATAATACTGGGAAGACCTATCTAGCATTACTAACATGTGCACTAGTTGAGGCAAGTTACGAGATTCTTCACTCGATACCATTCATAATTGCAGAGCTCTTAAAAGAGAGGAAGGGAACAGGATGTTATGATGGTGATTATGTCAGGTCGATTATGAGTGGAGAAAAGGTTTACGATGATGTAAGTGAGAAAGTGAGACTTAGAGAATCATTATACCTATTTTACATTTCTGGGCTAATAGAGCGGAACCTTGGTTTACCTTTAAAATCATTAGTAGGATCTTACGGTGATAAGTTAGAGGTTCGATTTAAGTCTCGTCTCAAAGTACTGTTTGAAGGCGTCTTTAACGATTTTACACCACCATCACTTACAGAGGTTTCTTCAGCTATAACGTTAGAGTTAGCGGTTACACGTGATGGTGAGAGTAAGTTGTCACTTTCTATAGATCCAAAAATCATAGATATAGCGTGTTCATCTATAGATTCGATATGTATAACTGATACGGGATGGAACATTAAGCATAAGAGTTGGTGGGTTTTTCCCATAGACAAGTTCATCTATATTCCTGCTGAGAGAATAGGCTTATTCACATCTATACTACTCCCAATGATACTGCTGACGAATATCGCTACGACACTCATAGTTACTTTAGGCAAGATAGCGCAAACAATTAGCGAGATCTCGCGTTGGTTAACTGGTGCCGTGTCTAGGCATTATATGGTATCTATAGGTAGGGTCTCTATTCAAGAGTTTATTAGGAAGGTTATGGATACTTTACAGAGAATAGATTCTGAGACCGAGCTCACGATATCACCGATAGGTGGTAGGTTAAGAATAGAGAAACCTTCTAGAGAAGTACCGGGAGTACTATACTATGAGGATGATGTTCATGGAGTTAATATTCCTATAATATGTGCAAGTTCTGGTATTATACAACTAGCACCTATTGCACTCCTCCTCAATAATGTTAAGAACATGTTTGTCGTAGTGGAAGAACCTGAGATAAATCTACATCCTGACGCGCAGTTACGTGTTGCAGAATGGTTAACAGAATTCTATAAACGAGGAAACGTTCTCACATACCTCATCACAACACATAGCCCATTCCTACTAACAAAACTAGTACACTTACATGCTAAAGGCATTATCAAAAACATATCAATATACCTAATACAGTCAAACGGCGAAATAAGAAAACTCGAGATTAAGGGACCCGAAGTAGAGTTACCAGAAACAATGACCTCCGTATATGATGAACTAGCAAGAGAAGCATTAGAACTCTCAGGACTAAAGACAAACTCCTTCAAAATATCTGAGGAAGAAGAAAAATAACATTGAAAGTAGTGATTCTTGAAAAACTTTCTTAGACAAGTAAAATACGGTGAAGAACAATAAAGAACTCGAGATAAGACATAGCTTAACATTAAACAATGAGAAATATGGGGTAATCGATTTCGAGAACCAGTTTGGGAAAGGTGCAGACATAGTGTTAATACATGTTGATTCTAGGAGAGCATATATATTCGAAATAAAGGAATGTAGTCTAGACCTAAACGATGTTAGCTCAAGCACAGGCGCAATAGAACAGATAGAATACACCGAGAGAAAACTCAAAGAACTTGGATACATTATCGCAAGCAAAATATTAATACACGT
>JAADDN010000009.1 GCA_013153895.1 Thermoproteota archaeon
GGCTTGCTGCTAGTGCTGCATCTGCTATTTGGAGTACTTGGTAGAAGTGTTCTATTGTTCCTGCTCCTCCTGATGCTATTACTGGTACTGTTACGACTTCCTTCAATTTCTTATATAGCTCGATGTCGTATCCCTGTTTTGTTCCATCTGCATCTATGCTTGTTACTAGTAGCTCTCCCGCACCTCTCTCTACTGCTTCTTTAGCCCACTCTATAGCGTCTAGTCCTGTTGGTACTTTACCAGCCTTTATATATACCTCCCATGACTCTCCTCTCCTCTTAGCATCTATGGCTACAACTGTTGCCTGCCTACCATATTCACGAGCTATCTCACTAATAAGTTCAGGTCTCTGTACAGCACCCGTATTTATGCTCACCTTATCAGCACCAGCATCAAAGAGACGTGAAGCATCTTCAAGAGTCTTAATACCACCTCCCACAGTCACAGGAATGGTAACTGTAGAACATACATTACGAACAGTCTCAATAAACGTTTTCCTACCCTCAACACTAGCAGTAACATCAAGAATAACAAGCTCATCAGCACCCTCCTCCTCATACCTAGCAGCAAGCTCAACAGGATCACCAACAATCCTCAGATTCTCAAACTTCACACCCTTAACAACAACATTCTTATCAACATCAAGACAAGGGATAATCCTCTTAGCATAAGGCATAGAGATAAGAAATGTAAGAAATATATAAGCAAAAACCCTTCAATTTCTCTTTCTGTCAGGTAGGTTGGGGATGCGGGCCCCGTTACCAAAAATTGGTAACACCCCCCGCAAAACAGAAAGCAACAAAAACACCTGCCACAAAGCAGAATTGAATGAGAGCGTAGAATTCGAACGAGAGTTATAGCTAGGATAATCTTTTCATCAGATCCTGAGAGTTTATATGATCATTATAGTTTAATCATCATCGTCATTGTTATTTTCTGTTTCTTCATCTTCTTTGTTGAGTAGCTTATATATCTGTAGTAGCATGTAGCCTAGTTTTGTTATCTTGTTAAATACTACTCTTATCTTGCTCTTACCTCTCACTAATATGTCCTCATACCTCTCTATTAGTCCTAGAGCATGTGCAAGCTTGAGCATCTTATGTCCATGACCCCATGCTCTTATCTTTGTGAGAACCTCTCTCGTGTATGGGTCTCTTCCTAGGTTTCTGCTCATCTTGTCTATAATGTTGAGTAGTCTAGCTAGAAAGCAGCTATGTCTCCTCAACATGTAGGCTTTTCCTGTGTCTATAAACATTGTGTTTAGTATACCTCTTAGGTTCCTTATAAACTTTTCGGTATATTGGAGTTATGGTTTTTCTATACCTATTTTCATCCTAGGAGGAGCATGCATAATGCTAAAATTCTATCAAGACCTAATCTTCAGCGTGAGCGAGTGCATATTCTGTAAGATAGTTAAGGGAGAATTGAAGGCTTACAAGATATATGAGGACGATAAGTGTATAGCATTTCTAGACATAAATCCAATAAATCCTGGACATACCTTAGTAGTTCCTAAGAAGCATGTTGAGAACATTCTTGAGGCTGATGATGATACTATAAGTGCCGTGTTTAGAGCTGTTAGAGAAGTATCAAAGCTATTAATAAAGAAGCTTGGTGCATCTGGAGTAAACATTATTCATAATGCTGGAAGAGCAGCTAATCAAGAGATAATGCACTTACATGTACATGTGATACCTAGGTACGATCCTGGAGATATAGGTCTAGTTGACTGGTGGAGGAAGAACGTTAAGAAGCTTGATCTAGAGGATATTTATAGGAGAATAATATCATGAGAGACGTTATTGGTCCACTAATAGAAGCGTTAAAACACGTATTTAAGCCTAGGAGAATAAGCGTGAATTTTCCAGATGAGTATAGAGAGATACCTCACAATTATAGAGGAGTAATAGTTTTTGAAAGAGAGAAATGTGTTGGATGTAGACAGTGTCTCAAAGTGTGTCCTGCTGATGCAATATTCATGATATATGAACGTGGCATATATGTTCCAGGTATAGATTACTCTCGCTGTATCTTCTGTGGATTATGTGCTGATGCATGTCCTACAGGTGCGTTAAGGTTAGTACGTTATCAAGAGATTATTAGAGAGAGTCTAGAGGATTTAAAGATAGGTCCTAGAGATCTATCATGTGGAGCATCTCTCAAAATCGTTGATAGATCTAGAGATGGTAGAGAGGTGAGATTGATAATTGAAGATGTCCTTAAAAAGGAAAAAGTTTCGGAGAACAGTAGGTAACTCTATACAGGATCGAGCTATAATATCTAACAGTACCATAATTAGGTAGATGATAATCACAGAGGAAGACGAGAACATTATGAGAAACATAACAGAAGCAGCAATAAGATGCGATGAAGAACAAGTAAGATCGTTATTGAAAAACCTCAACATAAGGATAGATACTCTACAGACTAGAACTATAGTCAGAAAGGTGTTACGTAGACTCTATGAGATAGCTAGAAAAGTAGAATCAGAAAGACAGTACCTACTTCTAGCAGGAATAGCTATATCACTAGTAAAAACACGTACATTAGAAGACGAACTTGATTACCTATCCTATCTAGCTGCAGTAGAGGAGATAGAGGTCAAGGATCCATATAATCTAACTATAGTATTTAAGAGATTACCCATACTTGCTCTAGATATCTTAGAGAAAATTGATCCATCATACTATAATTTGAACATAAATGTTGAAGATCATGTAAGAGCTAGCCTAAAGTTAGCTACAGATCTATACTTAAATTATATAGTTAGGAGAGTACTCTACCCGCTTGCAATAGCTACAGAGCTTGTAGATGTATTACTTAGAAGAGTTAAGCGAATGTCTGTTAAGAGATTATTAGAAATAAATTGCAAGATACTTAATGTCATTAGAGATAACATATGTATCAACATTAGAAAACTCATGGATTCTGGAATAATAGATAACTTAAAACTCTCAAATGAGATCACAATAATAGACTACTCTAGAAGCAAGATATCAGGAAGATTACATAAAGATGTTGTATTTAGAGAAGACGTTCTCGTAGAACCTGTAGATAAGATCGTTAAGATAGGAGACATAATAGTCCTATGGCATATATAGAACCTAGGAATCAATTATGAATGGTATATTCATTATTATAAAAACATTACCATAATCTTCAACAATTTTCCTAATAAAATTAATTAAGTAATCCACATTTATACCACGTGTAAAAACTATACGTAAAGTAATATTATCTTCATATCTCTCTATAACCATAATGTAATTATCTTCATTTACGATTTCTATCTTAGAACTTTCAACCATATTTGAAGCTCTTCCATATATTATTAATATGTTCCTCCTAAAATTATTCTTAATAGCCTTCTTAAGCTCTTTCTCAATCTCGTTAATACTATAAGCTCTAATGAATATGTGATCCTCACCTACTGATTCTATTACACTTTCTTTATCTGTTATAGTTACTTTAAATGGTTTTGAATCAAATGCTCCTGGATCAAATAGTCTATATTCTATTCCTTTTATCTTCATTTTTATCATGTTTCTAGGTTCCTGTATTGTTCCATATACTGCCATACATGTTAGTTCTAGTACGTTTTCTTCTGTTACTTCTTTACCATCTATGAGTATGTCTATCACTTTAACCTGTCTTCTAAATCTTTCTATTGCGTATAATGGTATGTTTGGTAGATATCCTGTTGGTATGTCTTTACATGGTTCTTTTCCACACATTATTCTTCTTGTCTGTGGATCAACTCCATACCTTGATAACATTATTATAGCTTTCCCAGACTTATGTCCAGGATTCTCGTGTCCGGCAACTACTATCCATCTTATGTTAGGATTAGCTAAGACATTGCACACAACCTTCTCTAAACCTATGTTAGCAGTCTTACAGAATCCTGCAATAGCTACGCCCATATCTACTACATGTCTAATAATTTCTTTCCCAACATCATCATCTAGAGGTACAAGTACAGCACATGGATGATACTTATTACCCATAAAAAATATAGCTGGCTCAACAGTCCATATATCAGGAACAGCACACTTAAATACCATTACAAGTAGAGATAAGAGAAAGTTTTTAAAAATCCGCATAATGAAGAATAATGCGAAAAAAGCCCCGGTAGTATAGCCCGGTCAAGTATGCGGGCCTTTCGAGCCCGTGACCCGGGTTCAAATCCCGGCCGGGGCACCAAGGAAAATACTAGCAGGAAGGCATTCTAAACAACATCAATTGTCGGTAGAGTGATTATCTTGTAACATTTGTTTAATGATTATCCTCGATTTTACATGAGATAGGTAAAATGTATGATTATGTAGGGGATCTTGTCGGATTAATTGTTTTATTAGGTTTAGTAGTGTTAGTGAGATGTTTCGAGAATTATTGTAAGTTAATTACATGGGGATGTAGTTTCTTTCATTTATTGTAAGTATGCATGTTCTTATGTGTGTTGTTTTTCAGTTCTTCCCATCTTCTTCATCTTTTTCTGTGTGGGACTTCTTCATCATCTTTATGTTATTAGTGGAGTACTTCTCTTACGAGTATTATTTCTCCTCCTGCTGCTCTAACTTTTTCTTCTGCGTTTCTTGTGGCTGCTGGTGTTCTAATTACCATTGGATGTGTTACTTTTCCTTCTCCTAGTAGCTTATTGTATCCTAGTTTGAGTAGGTCTACATAGTATTTTCCGTCTCTGTACTCTACTAGTCCTTTTCTTGCAAGATCTTCAACTATCTTATCTAGCTCTCCAACATTTATTTCACGCCACTCTTTTACTAATGGAGGAGGCTGAATGAATCCGTGTTTTCCGAAGTAGTCTGGGTCATATACTAGGACCCAGGTCCACTTATGCTTATGTCTACCTGACCTACCTCTACCACCAGAGCTACCTGACTTTCTATGCTGACCAACTCTACCCCATGAATGTGTTCTCCAGCCTCTCAAATATCTTGACTTCTTCTTAAATCTCCTAACCATACACAACACACAGTTCAGAACCCTCTATAAGCTTTCCCTAACAATGGAAAAAGGATTAAAAGAAGAATATGTACATACTTGAAATAGCGTTAGGGCCGGTAGTCTAGCCTGGAAGGATGCCCGCCTCGCGAGCGGGTGATCCCGGGTTCAAATCCCGGCCGGTCCACCAACAATCTCCCTTCACAAAACATTCTAAACAAATATCATGTTTCTAAGTAGGAAGTTTTAAAATATCTAACAACT
>JAADDN010000128.1 GCA_013153895.1 Thermoproteota archaeon
TAGAATTGTAGTTTTCCTACTGAGAATTCGTATGTTAGTTTGAGTGGTTTGTTTGTTGCTAGTTCTATTATTATGTATTCACATATTTGTCTCATCTGTCTTGTGCAGTCTAGTATGTATTCTGTTGAGAATGTTCCTTCGCAGGTTTCTTCTGTCTCTATCTCGTATATTGCTTCATCTGTTCTTGTGTATTCTGCTTCTAGTGCTTTTCCTCCTTCTCCTGTTGCTCTTATTATGAAGCTGTCTGGTTTTATTATGAAGGTTACTGCATCGCTTATCTCGTCTGCTGCTGCTACTATGTCTGTGAATGTGTCTATGTCCATTCTTACTCTTGCTGGATATACTATGTTTGGTTCAGGAATCTCTTCTTCAGCTACTGCAACTATTGGTAGTCCAAATCTTCTATATATTCCTGCTTCTTTACCCTTCTTACTATATATTGTTAAGTAGAATCTTCCAGCTCCTGGTCTTATCATGAACTCTATCTTGTCTCTAGCTTTTATTCTCTTCACGACTTTCTTAAGTATGTCGAATACTACTCCAACCTTAGTTTCGGATGGTACGTGTACTTCCTCTAGGTTTATGCTTGGTATGTCGAGTATGAGTAGTGATACCTTTGATGGATCTATAGACTTCATTTTTATACCGTCAGGACTGAAGAGAAGGTTAGCTTCGTGTAATAGATTTGCAAGAGCTGTGAAGAGGTACTTCACGTCTTTACCTTTTGGAAACATTACGTAACATGCTTCTTCAGGAACCTCACGTTCTACTGCTGCTTCTGCCTCAGTTGTCTCTGCTTCCTCTGTTATTGATTCTTCTTGGGTAGTTTCTTCTACAGTCTCTTTAGATTCTTCCTCTATCTCTTCCTCAACTTCTTTCTCTTCCTCATCATATATCTTAACCATGTTCTCAAGATATTATTGCAGGACTAGGATAAAAATAATCTCGCTTGATCCAACTTTATAGAATCAGCAATATATTAGCTGTCTCGTGTCATCGACAGTAGGTTTTTAAACTGTTAACCTAAGTATAGGATGTGTCTACAGACATATCTGCAGAGAAGCTTGCAGAGGCCCGGAGACACATAATGAAGAGACTCATAAGACTACTCATAATTAAGATATTAAGCAGCAGAGAAGCACATGGATACGCAATAATAAAGGAACTAGAGAAGCTTCTAGGATATAGAGTAAGCAGTGGAGTAGTATACCCACACTTGAAGAGGTTACTGAGAGAGGGCATAATAGACGCCTTAGAAGTATATAGAGGTAACAAGAAGATAAAGATATATCGACTAACAGAGAAGGGTAGACAGTATGTTGAGACTCATATGAAAGATATAGAAGAAGCTTATCAAGTAGCTAGAAGATTAAGAAAATTCTTTAACATAGGAGGAAGAGAACTCGTACAAGTACTAAAGAAATTATTCGAAAACATTGATAAACTATCTGAAGAAGATTTAATGAAAATAAGAGATATATTAAAAGAGACATCTAAAGAAATTGAGAACATAATTAGAAAGTATGAGTGAAATCTATGAATGAGTATAGTATAATTGTTAAAGATCTACGTAAGAAGTATGGAGATATAGAGGCTTTACGTGGAGTATCGTTCACTGTGAGGAAGGGTGAAATATTTGGATTATTAGGTCCTAATGGTGCTGGTAAGACAACAACAATACATATCTTAACGACGGTGATTAAACCTACGTCGGGATATGCTGAAGTTGCTGGTTATGATGTAGTTAAGAGGCCTGACGAGGTCAGGAAGAGGATTGGTGTTGTTTTTCAAGATATAACTCTCGATCTTAACTTGACAGTGTATGAGAATCTCTGGCTTCATGGTAAGATATATGGTATTCCTAGTAATGAGCTTAAGAGGAGGATTGAGGAGGTTCTAGATCTAATAGAATTGAAGGATTGGAAGAACAAGCTTGTAAAGAATCTCTCTGGAGGAATGAAGAGAAGGGTCGAGATAGCTAGAGCGCTGCTCCACAGACCTGAAGTACTGTTCCTAGATGAGCCAACTCTAGGTCTAGATCCTAACAGTAGGATGAAGATATGGAGTTACATAAAGATGTTGAAGAAAGAATACAATATTACGATTCTCCTCACTACACATTACATGGAGGAGGCCGAACAATTATGTGATAGGATAGCTATAATTGATAGGGGAAGAATAGTTGCTGAAGGTAGTCCAGAAGAGCTTAAGTCTATAATAGGTAGAGAGGTAATATATGTCAAGTTCATAGGTACGCCTCCAATATCAATTTTAAAGACTTTAGAACATGTTAGAGATATAAAACTCATAGATAGGAACAGGATCGAGATAACGGTTGACAATGCTCCAAGAGCGTTACCTGAGATAATAGAAGTGTTTTATAAGACTGGTGCTCAGATAGAGGAGGTAAGCTATAAGAGACCTACATTAAACGACGTCTTCGTGTACTTGACTGGTAGAGAGCTTAGGGAGGAAGAGTCAAACTTTAATGAGCATCTTAGAATGATTATGAGGAGGAGGTACCTATCATGAGGTGGGTTTCCGTAATCGGAGCAATGGCTTTGAGACAGTTGAAGAGGTTCTTCAGAGCTAAGGCTAGAGCATTTAGCACAATAATGATGCCATTAATGTGGTTACTACTTTTTGGAGTAGGATTCTCAACAGCTTTTAGAGGTGTAGGATTCAGATATGTGTTAGGTACCTCATACATATCATTTCTAGTACCTGGAATAGTATGTATGACAATGTTCGTATCATCATTCATGTCAGGAATATCAGTGATATGGGATAGACAGTTTGGCTTTCTTAAGGAGGTTATTGTTGCTCCAGCACCAAGAACATTCATAATTATTGGAAGAGTTCTTGGAGATGTAACTACATCACTCATACAGGCAACATTAATAATGATTATTGGTGTAGCAATAGCGCACGGTCTAGCAATCTATAACATACCTATAGCATTACTATACTGTCTACTTCTCGGTATGATAGGTGCAGGACTTGGTACAATGCTTGCACTATCTATAAATAGTATAGAGGCATTTCAAGCATTAGTAAGCTTCATAATACTACCTCTCAACTTCATAAGTAACATATTCTACCCACTAGACCGCATGCCAACCTGGTTTAAGATTCCAGCACTTCTGAACCCTATAACTTATGCGACAGATGCATTAAGAGTCCTGTTAATACATAGGGGAGTCATAGGTCTAGGAATAGATGCATTAATACTTACAGTACTAGCTAGTATAGTAATCATAATTGCAGCATACATGTTCAGGAGAACAAGTATAGAATGAGAATAGGGAGAGAAGGAAGAATTGAAAATTGTTTAAGTTTTTACCTTACTTGAAGAGTGGCTCCTCGTACGCCTTCTTCTTTATCTCCTCAATGTTCTTCCATACCTCATCTATCACTGATGGATCTAGCCTCTTTAGTCTCACTACTGCGTCAAATAGTGCGTCCTTGAATGCTTTTGGTAGCTGCTCTATTGTTCCGTGTGGTGTTGTTCTTGCTACTGGGAACACTTCCTGTATCTTCTTCCACTGCTCAGCTGTGACCTCGACCTCTAGTAGCTTTAGTAGTCCTCCAAATGCCTCCTTTATGTACTGCTTTAGCTCTGGTGCCTCCTTCTCTATTCTCTCCATTCTCTTCCTATCTAGTGGGAGCTCGATCTTGTATGTCTGGGGGGCGGACATGGTTCCCACCTACCCCTACTTCTTGGGTGAGTACTCCATTGGTTTTAAGTCGAATGGGGGTATCTTTCTAGTGCTCAGGTACGTCTTGTTCACGAATGGTGTTCCTAGCTTCTCCCACCACTTCATTATTACTTGGAACACTTCTGGTCTCATTATTAGTGGTGGTGGCTCTACACCTTCAATTATTAGGCTTCTTATGAAGCTTCCACTGAACTTTGACCACTCGCTCTTGTGGTTGCACCAGCATCCTGTGTATACTAGCTCTCCACACTTCCTGCAGTATAGTATCTCTTTCATTAGTACTGGCTTTATGAGTACTCCCTTGTATGTCTCATGTGGTGGTTCTGGGAATCCTAGTCCAGGTATGCCCTGCTTCCATAATGTGTGTGCTGCATATGGGTGATAGTAGTCTCCTACTGCTGCATGATCTCTACCGAACATGTGGTGTGTGCATCCCATGTTCTGTCTAATTATTGCGTGTAGTACTGCCTCTACTGGATGACCATACTTCATGTCCCATAGAGTGAAGGTGACCATGTGGTGTTCTGGTGCTATGTATCCTGCCTTGTTAACCATCTCGTGACCCTCTAGTATTGCCTCGTCAACGTAGTCTCCAAGCCTCTTTACTCCTATTATAGCGTTGACTAGAACTGCATCACATGGCTCTATGTCTCCATTCAACATTGCGAACTTCATTAGGTGCTCATGTCCTACGTGTGGGACGTTTCTTGTCTGGTGTGCTATTACTAGTCTCCATCCTCTCTTTATCATTTCCTCTCTAGCCTTCTTTGGTGGTGTCCATAGTCTACTATATGGCTCATCGAATACTGGCTCGTTTACTAGAGTTACTTTACCACCTATGTATGTTCCTGTTGTTGATGCATACTGTAACCATCCTGGATGCTTCTCATCGAAGTCCATCTGTACGATTCCAGGTGCAGCCTCCTTTGTTCCAAAGGTCTTTGTTGCTAGCTCCTTTGGATCATACTTGAATATCTCATCTACGTCTAATACTGCGAATGGCTTACCATGAAGGAGGAGCAGGAGCTGATCACCCTCCTTTATTCCAAGCTTCTTTAAGTCCTCCTCAGGTATGTCGAAGACTATTGGCATTGGCCATAGCCAGCCGTCTGGTAGTCTCCTCTCTTTTAGAACGCTCTCAACCTCCTCCCTAGTCATGAATCCTTCTAGTGGGCTAAAGAATCCATAACATATGCTGACGATCTCGTGACCTACATGTCTAATTGGTAGTCCCGTCTTTGGATCTCTTGTTGGCTGTAGCTCATATGCTGGTAGTCCCTGTATCATTCTCTCTGCTCTCTCTCTGAACTTGACTACTCGCTCTACGAGCTTGCCGCCATGTGGTGGTATTTTACCAGCTACGTGCTTGTCTCTTGGCATATTCTCTTGGTATTATCTGTTACAGTACTGTTTTTAATAATCAAGGCTAGGTGTACTTTATGCTACCGATAGCAATGACTCTATAGTCCCAACATGTTAG